>DASZZK010000308.1:0-3570 GCA_035544975.1 Casimicrobiaceae bacterium
TCCTGCCTTATGGAGAACTTGGCATGACCGATGCCCCTGGGACGCGTCAAGTCCCGGAAAGCAGCGTTGCAGCAGAGCCGCGGACCGCAGGCCCGAGCAAAGCGCGTCGCCGCTTGATCCTGGCGGCGGGCGCCGCGCTACCGAGCATTTATACGCTTAGCAGCGGAGCGCAGACGGCGATTGCGAGCAATATGGTCTGCCTTGCGAAGCAGGGAACGCCTCCCGCTCGGTTCACGTCCACACCCACCGCCGACAATTGGGTTCGTGCGCCCGTCAACGTCGGCGAGTACGACGGAACCCCCGCTGACTGCGTTACCTCTCCCCAGTCGGCCTGCATGGATCCTGCAAGCAACTGGCGCGCTTCGAATTCCTTGTCGCCTGGCGTCCCAGCGGCGACCAACGCGCAGCGCGGCAGCGTTTGGATAGTCCAAGGGAACCGCGTGATATCCAGTCCACACGTCCCCATCACCAATGTCGACCCGGGACGCAAGCACTACGGCCTGGTGTATGTGGACCAGGCGGGCACCGTGTCGACGCTCGATCCCAACGGGGCGCTCCAACTGAGTCCGGTGACCACTTCATGCTGGGCATCGGTCATGGTAGGACGCGTATCCAAATTGGGTTGAATCGGAATCGCGTCGCGAACGCCAGAAAGCGCGGACCTCACCGCGCTTTTTTGCTTTGATGGATCCGATACCATTGCACGGCGGCGAATCGTTATCGGTTGCGGATGGGGCACCGGAACCGCGCTGGCGCATTCCCGCCGGCCAGCACTTTGTCATCGAAGATTTCGACGACGGGATCGTGATGTTCGACGCGCTTGTCGGCGCGACCCATCTGCTGAACGTCAGCGCCGCGGATACGCTGGCGATCGTTCGGGAGTCTCCCGGCCTCGCGACCGCCGCGATTCATCGCTGCCTGCTCGAGCGGCTGGAGCTCGGAGAAGAGGCGCTTCCGCTTGCGGCTCTGGAGGAGCTCCTTTGGCGGTTGGAAGACTTGAACCTGGTCACCGCATCCGCGGCCTGAGCGTCGGCACGCTGCCGGCGCGAGACGTGCGAGAGCGAATGGCTGCACAGGGGCTTGCGCTGCGCATCCCTCCGATCACCGTGCGGCTGCGGTCCCCGCTGCGCTTTTTCGCCGAACAGATTCACGCGCTGTATCGGGACTACGAGCTTGCCGACGCAAGAGATTTCGCCGACGTCGATATCCGCATGATTCGCGTACCGGGTCCCCGCAGATGGGGGCGGCCACAGGTGCAGTTCATTGTCGACGGTGTCACGCCGTTCGACCCATTCCCGATCGATCATGCGCTGCCGATGTTCGAATGGGGGTTAAACTCGGTCTTCGGCCATCGAATGCACGCCTATCTGCTCCTGCATGCGGCGGTCGTCGAGCGCGGCGGGCAGGCACTGGTGCTGCCAGCCTGGCCCGGCTCCGGCAAGAGCACGCTCGCGGCGTCGCTTGCTTGCAGGGGCTGGCGCCTGCTGTCGGATGAATTCGGGGTCGTCACCTTCTCCGGCACAGAAGTGCTCCCTTTTGCGCGACCCGTGGCACTCAAGAACGAGTCGATCGGAGTCATGCGTGTTTTCGATCCTGGCGCTTTTTACGGCCCGATCTTTCCCAGGACGCGTAAGGGTACGGTGGTGCATTTTCGTGTCCCGAAGGAAAGTGTCCTGCGCGGACACGAACCGGCAACCGTCGCCGCGATCGTATTCCCCGATTTCCAGGCGGATAAGGCCAATCTGATTCGACCGCTGCCGAAGGCGACCGCGTTGTTGAAGCTTGGCGGCAATTCCTTCAACTACGAAATTGTCGGCGAAAAAGGATTCCGCGCCGTCGCGGCCATTGTCCGTCGCTGCGAAAGCTACGTGCTTCGTTACCAGGATCTGGCAACTGCGCATGCGGCGCTCGACGAGATCATGTCCAAAGCGCCTAGCCCATGAATGCGGGCACGAAAAGTCGCGGAACCCCGGCGGTATTGGTGCAAGCGATTCTCGATCCGCGCTCGCTCGCGCGTCTCGATGCCCCCGACTGGGAGCGCTTGCTTTCCTGCGCGCGCCGAAACGCCGTTCTCGCCTACCTGGCAGAGCGCGCCGCCGCCGCGGGGATCATCGATGACCTGCAGGAACAGCCGAGAGCCGGTCTGCTCGCGGCGAGAATGGCGGCCGCTCGCCTGGCGCAGCTCGCACGATGGGAGCTCGATCGCGTGCGACGCGTGCTGCGGCCGGCGGCGATACCGATGATCGCGCTCAAGGGCGTCGCATACATTCTCCGTGGGATGCCGCATGCGTCGACACGACTGCTTTCGGACGTCGACGTCATGGTTCCCCGCGACCGTATCGAGGACGCCGAGCAAGCGCTTCTGACGGCCGGATGGAAAGGCACAACGCTCGATCCTTACGATCAGCGTTATTACCGCAAGTGGTCGCACGAGATACCGCCGCTGCGGTATCCAGGCAGGATGCTCGACGTCGACATGCACCATACGATTTGCCCGCCGGTGAGCAGGCTTCGTCCCGATCCAGAGCAGTTTTGGGCGAATTCGGAACCGAGCGCCGATGCCGGCATACGCTTGCTTTCTCCGGTCGACAGCGTCCTCCATGCGGCGGTGCATCTTTTCTTCGATTCGGATTTCAACGGACGCTTTCGCGACCTGCTCGATCTGCACGAATTGCTGGCGGCGTTCGGAGCCAAAGACGCATTCTGGTCCGCGCTTCTCGCACGTGCCCGGGAGCAGGGCCTCGGCCGGCCCCTCTATTACGCGTTCGCGACGCTGTCTTCCGTGCTTGGCACGCCTATTCCGCCGTGGGCCCTGCGCCAGGCCCGGCAATTTAGACCTCCACCTTTGGTCAACCGCTGGATGACCCGGACGCTCAATTCCGTATTGACGCCTGCCGACCCCGAGCGATGGCCACCTGCCCATCGCGGTCGCCTGTGGCTTCTATACGTGCGCTCGCACTGGACGCGAATGCCCGCGCATCTGCTGTTCCCGCACCTCGTTCGCAAATCGGCGCGTCGCGTCCATGCCGCTGCCGTCGACGCCTGACATGTACCGCGCGGCCATCGGCGGTTCCTATCAGGCTACGAGCATGTCCGATTGGAGTACGTTTGCGCCGTGAACGACGCGAAACATAGCCGGCGGCCCGCGCCCCGCGCATCGCCAGGGTCACCGGAGTTAGAGGTGGTGATCGAGGTTCCGCGAGGCAGTTTCCTCAAGCGCGGTTCCACCGGCCGCGTCGACTTCATTTCACCGCTGCCGTGCCCGTTCAACTACGGTTCGGTGCCGGATTACCTGGGCCTCGAAGGCGATCTGCTGGATGCCGTCGTCCTGGGGCCGCGCTTGCCGTTCGGCACTCTGGTACGCGTGAAGGCGTGGGGAGCCGTGATGTTGACGGATCGCGGCATGATGGACGACAAGCTCATCTGCGCAGCTCGACCCATGGATGCGACGCAGCGCAGAAGGGTGCTGCGATTTTTCCATTTCTATGCGAAATGCAAAGGGCTCCTGAATATCTGGCGGCGTCGCCCCGGACGAAATGCTTGCGAGGGCTGGTGCGAGGCCGGCGAGGC
>DASZZK010000309.1:0-3896 GCA_035544975.1 Casimicrobiaceae bacterium
GGTGCCGAGTATCAAAGGAAAAATGACCGCGAGCAGCGTGAAGTAGAAAGTGTGCACGATCGATTCAAGGAAGCGCTGATTGGTCGCCAGCTTGACGTAGTTCTCGAGCCCGACAAAGTGCGCGACCGAGCCGATTCGCCAGTCGAACGCGCTCATCCAGACGGTGAAGAGCCAGGGAAAAATGATGACCGCGCCGACGACGATGAGCGCCGGCATGGCGAAGAAGTAATACGAACGCCTGCGCCGAGCGAGAAAGCCCGGCCTCGATGCCTTCGGAAGCGCGGACGAATTCATCGATGCACGAGGGAGGAACGCGCTTCGTCGCGGGCGCCTTAGTCTCAGCACGCCCGCGAGCATACGGCGTCAGGTCTTTTCGGTCTTGTCGAGCACCGGCTGAAAATCGGCGGTCGCCTTTTTCAATTCGGTCGCCGGATCCGCGCCGTTGATCATGTTGGTCAACGCGATGCCGAAGGTGTCGCGGAACTCGGTCACCGATGCGATCACCGGCAAGCCGGGCTGCGCAATCTTCGCCGAGGCCAACATGCATTCGACCCACTCCTTCGGCGACTTGAAGTCGCTCGACGCCTGCGCCGCCGCATACGCGGAGGTTCGAACCGGCGCGCCTGCGGCGGCCTGCAGCATCCGCGTCTGATTGGCCTTGTTCGACGCCCATTGCAGGTAGAACCACGACGGGCCCTTTTTCTTGCTGTACGTCGAAATGCCCTCGCCGTCGGCGAACAGCGCCGATACGCGCTGTTTCGGACCTGCGGGCATCACGCCATAGCCAACCTTGCCGACGATGCGCGATTTGGTCGGATCCTCGAGCGGCTGCGCAAAGCCGATGCCATCGAGCCACATCGCCGCTTTCCCTTGGAGAAACAGGCTTTGCGACTCGTTCCAGTTGAATCCGCTGACGCCTTGCGGGCCGTACTTGGCGAGCAGCGTCTGGTACATCTTCGCCGATTCGATTGCCTCGGGCGTATCGGTGAGCAGCTTGCCGTTCTTGTCGATGAAGCCGCCGCCATAGCCGAGAAGGAAGCTCGTCCAAACCGGCACGTTGGCATTCTTCAGTCCGCGTGCGACGAAGCCCGAGACGCCCTTGGCGGGATCGTTGAGCTTGGCCGCCGCGTCGATCATTTCAGCGAACGTCTTGGGAAACGCGATGCGCTTGGCGTCGAATAATTCCTTGTTGTAATAGACGACCCAGGGATCGAGGTTGAGCGGAAGACTCATCACCCGCCCGTCCGGCTCGACCGCGTAGTTGAGCCCACCCTGCGCGAAATCGGCGAAATCGAGATTCGGATCGGCGAGCGAGCGATCATTCATCATCGGGCGCAGATCGGTCAGCCAGTTGTTCTTGGCAAACTGACGCTTCTGCACATGATAGGAAAGCGCGATCACGTCAAAGCTCGGGTTGCCCGAATTGAATTCGATCACTGCCTTCTGCCGCTGCTGCTGTTCTGGAACCATTTCCGAACCGACGCTGATGCCGGTCATGTCCTCGAATTCCTTGTGGTACTTGGAGAGCAGATCGCCGCGCGGACTCTTGACCAGAAAAACCTCGATCTTCTCGCCCTTGAATTTTTTCCAGTCGAACGCGCCTGAGCCCTGAGCATGAACTAGCGAAGCGCCGGGCAGGGCGCCCAGGGCAACTGCGCCTGCGCTCGCACCGAGCAGGCGGCGGCGCAGAGCATCGGGATGATTGTCATGGGTCGGTCGTGTCATAGTGTCCTCCTTCGTGGGTAGTGACGGCGTCGCGCTTCGTGCGGCTCGCGATCAACTGCAGATCATAGCCCACCGCGGTCAATCGCTGGCGAGGGCTATGGATTGCAACCGGACATGCATTACTACGCCAGTCTCATTCAGTAAGGCCCGGCGCCGTCGCGTTCAACGACGACCCCGCTGGCTGCAACGTCCGCGAGCCACGCGCGCCGCGCTTCGCTGTCGAGCGCAACCAGCGGCGGCCGCAACGCGGCCCAGCCATCGTCATCTGCGAGCTCCGCCTGCAGCGCCTTGAACGCGGCGAACAAGGGATAACGCTCCAGCGTCGAGATGAAGCTTTCCACTCGCTTGAGATCGTCATGATGGTCCGCCGTGAGCGCGTTGTCGTACAGCCGGCGCAGCAATCTCGGGAAGAAATTGGCGATACCGCAGATCGTGCCGGCGCCACCGGCCGCGAGCGCGGCCGGCAGATGCGGCTCGACGCCGACGAAAATCGCCAGGTTACCGAAGCGCGAGAGAAGCCTTCGGGTGTGATCGAGATTGCCCTCGCTATCCTTCACGCCCGCCAGAACCTCGGGATAGTCGATGGCGAGACGCTCGATGACCGATGAGGAAATGGCAACGCCGCTTACCTGAGGAATGTGATACAGATAAAGCGGCAGCCGCGCATCTCCAACGCCGTCGATGACGCGCGCGTAGCTGGCGAAGACGCCCTCGTCAGCCACGGCCTTGAAAAAAAACGGCGGCAGGACCAGCGCGCCGGCGCAATTCGCCTGCACCGCGTGGCGAGTCAGCTCGATCGTCTCCGGCAGCGACGCGCATCCGGTCGCGGCGACAATTCGACTGGGCGCAATGCCCGCGGCAAGCAAGGCGTCAAGGCCCTCGCGGCGCTCTTTCAAAGAAAGCGATTGGCCTTCACCGGTCGTGCCGAACAAGGCTATTCCGTCGACGCCGGCGGCAAGTATCCGGCGTACGTGTCGCGCCAGTCGTGCGGAGTCCGGAAGGCCCGCGGAATCGAACGGCGTAAGGACCGCGCACCAGACGCCCTGCACCGGACGGAGGGGATTCGCCAACGAGGTCTCGCGTCAGAAGATATGCCGCTGCAACCCGGCGCGGTGCAGAATCGTGGTTGCGATTTCTTCGATCGACCGGCTGGTGGTATCGACCGCCGGCACCTGCTCGCGCTGCATCAGTGATGCGGCTTCCCGGACCTCGAATTGGCAATTGGCAAGAGACGCGTACTGGCTGGCCGGGCGGCGGGCCTCCCGGATCTGCTGCAAACGCTCGGGGTCGATAGTCAGGCCGAAAAGCTTGTCGTGGAAAGGCACGATCGAGCGCGGCAGCTTCCGATCGACAAAGTCGTCGGGCGTCAACGGAAAATTGGCCGTGAGGATGCCGAACTGCAAGGCGAGATAAAGCGCGGTCGGCGTCTTACCGCAGCGCGAGACACCGATCAGGATGACCTGGGCCTTGGCCAGGTCGCGTGTCGTGGCACCGTCGTCGTGCGCCTGCGTGAAGTTGATCGCTTCCATGCGCGCGAAATATTCGTGACTATTGGCGATGCCGTGCGATCGGCCGGCGGCGTGCGACGACTTCGCGGCAAGCTCCGCTTCGAGCGGCGCAATGAATACCTGAAACAGGTCGAGCACCATGGCGTTGGCGCGTCCCAGCTGCACGCTCATGACTTCGTCGACGATCGAGCTGAAGACCAGCGGACGTCGGCCCTCGGCCGCGGCCGTCTCGTCGATCCGGCGCAGCACATCGTCGATCTTCTCCGGGGTATCGACGAATGGAATCGTGCGGCGTTGAAAATTGAGGCCCTCGAATTGCGACAACAGACTGTTGCCGAGCATCTCAGCAGTGATCCCGGTGCGATCCGAGACAAAAAACACCGTGCGCGGCGCGGGCAGGCTCACCAGTCTTTCCACACCGGCGTCACGCCCGCCGGCAAAGGTGGCATGTCGCCCAGATCGGCCCAGCTCTCGCCAGGCCCGTGAAAGTCGGACCCCGACGACGCCAACATGCCAAAGACGCGCGCGTAGCGCGCGAATTCCGTGTATTGGGCCGGCGTGTGACTGCCCGATACTACCTCGATGGCATCGCCTCCGGTGTCCCGGAACTCCTGGAGCAGCTCGCGCATCTTCCCGTGGACCTCATATCGTCCCGGATGCGCG
>DASZZK010000310.1:0-4729 GCA_035544975.1 Casimicrobiaceae bacterium
CGTGATCTGTGCCGAGGGTTACCTGTTCGAGCTGGAACGTCGCGGCTACCTGCAGGCCGGCGCGTTCGTTCCTGAAGTCGTGCTCGAGCACCCGGAGGCGGTGGCCCAGCTGCATAGGGACTTCGTGCACGCCGGGTCGGACGTGGTCGAAGCGCTCACCTATTATGCGCACCGCGAGAAACTGCGGATCATCGGCCGCGAGCAGGACCTGGAGCGTATCAACCGGCGGGCACTCGACATTGCCAAAGCCGTCGCTCAGGAAACCGGCGCACTTTTCGCCGGCGACATCTGCAACACCAACGTCTACGACCCCGCGGACCCCGCGTCGCACAAGGCCGTCCGCGCGATGTTCGAGGAACAGGTTGGCTGGGCGGTCGACGCCGGCGTCGACTACATCATCGGCGAGACATTTTCCTACGCTGCGGAAGCGCTGATCGCGCTGGATGAAATCAAGCGTGCGAAGCAGACGGCAGTGATCACGCTTGCCATGCACCAAGCCGATGTAACGCGCGAGAACTGGAGCGTCGCCGACGCATGCAAGCGGATCGCCGACGCCGGCGCCGATGTGGTTGGACTAAATTGCATCCGCGGTCCGGCGACGATGATGCCGCTGCTACGGCAGGTGCGCGATGCGGTAAAGATTCACGTGGCGGCGCTTCCCGTTCCCTACCGCACCAGTGAAGACGAGCCGTCGTTTCAGTCCTTGTGCGACAGGCACTGGCACTTCGCCGAAGGCACGCGACCCTTCCCGGTGGCACTCGATCCTTTCACCTGTAATCGCTATGAGATCGCAGAGTTCGGCAAAGAGGCGTTCGACATGGGGATTCGCTATCTCGGCGTGTGCTGTGGCGCCGGCCCGCATCACATCCGCGCGCTCGCGGAGGCCGTGGGCAAGCATCCCCCTTCGAGCAAGTATTCCGCGGACATGTCGAAGCATGCGTTCCTTGGCTCCGACAAGCGCATCAAGCAGGTCCAGAAGGATTACGCTGGAAAGCTTTAAGTCACCGTTTGCTATCGTTTGCGATCCCGTACCGGACGGTTTCGCACAGTGCCGTCGACGGTGCCAAGGTGAACCATGCGCCATTGGTTGACCATCTTCGTCATTGCGTTCGCGCTCCTTGCTCCGGCGCGAGCTCAGGAGGCTGCGCCTTACGCAATCGATATTCCACCGTGGTTTGCGAATACCTTTCTCGATTTGCGCGAGGACATCGCCGAGGCAACGCGCAACGGCCGGCGGCTGCTGGTGTATTTCGGTCAGGATGGCTGCCCCTACTGCAAGCAGCTCATGGTGATCAATTTCTCTCAGCGCAGCATCGTGGAGAAAACGCGCCAATACTTCGTCGCGCTCGCAGTGAACATGTGGGGCGACCGCGAAGTGACGTGGCTCGATGGTCGCGTCATGACCGAGAAGGAGCTCGCACGCGTGCTCAAGGTGCAATTCACGCCGACGCTCCTCTTTTTCGACGAAAAAGGAAAAGTGGTGGCTCGTCTCAACGGCTACTATCCGCCGCAGCGCTTCGAGCCGGTGCTCGACTACGTCGCGGGGCATCTGGAACGACGGCAGGCGCTCGGCGACTATCTCAAGCAGCGCGTGCGCGAGCCGGCGAGTCCGGTATTGCACGACGAGCCGTTCTTCCTCGGCCCGCCGTACGACCTGCGGCGAAAGCCAGGCGCCAAGCCGCTTGCGGTGCTCTTCGAGACCCCCCATTGCTCGCCTTGCGACGAGCTCCATCGTGAAGGTCTGCAGCGTGCCGAGGTGCGCGCGCTCGTCGGCGGATTCGATGTGGCGCGATTTTCGCTCGCAGCTCCGATCCCCCTCACCTCTCCTGCCGGCCGCGCCATCACTGCTCAGGCGTGGGCGCGCGAGCTCGGCGTCACGTACACCCCGACGATCGTGTTCTTCGATCGCAGCGGCGTCGAAGTATTTCGGATCGACGCGTATCTGCGGCCGTTTCACCTTGCGGCGTCGTTCGATTATGTGGCGGGCGGCGGGTACCGCAGCGAGCCATCATTCCAGCGCTACCTGCAGGCCCGTGCCGAGCGGCTGCGGGCGCGTGGTGAAACCGTAGATCTGTGGCGTTAAGGAAACATCGCCGCGCCGCGATTTCACGCGCGCTCGCGGGTCCGCAACACCGCGAGTTGTCAGGCCAATCAAGCAGGGTAATATACCGAGGGCTGGGCGCTCGTCGCCTAACGGACGTTATCGGCTGGCTGACCAAGGCCTCACCATGATCATAGCTGACAAGCCCCGCCGCAAGAGCCGCGTAGCACTGGTCGGCGCAGGCAAGATCGGCGACGCCATCGCTCATCTTCTTCGCCAATCCGGCGACTACGATGTCTTGGTCCTTGACCAGAGCGAAGCGCGCCTTCAGATGTTCGCGAAGCTCGGCATCTCCACGTTGTCGCTCGACGCTTCGCAACCGGAAAGTCTGCCGGCAGCGCTGAAGGGCTGCGACGCGGTCATCAATGCCGCGCCGTTTTACATTACGTCTGGCGTAGCGCTCGCTGCCCAGCGGGAGGGTATCCACTATCTCGACCTCAGCGAGGACCTCGAGAGCGCCAGAACGGTGAAGCGAATCGCCGCGGATGCGAAGAGCGCGTTCATGCCACAATGCGGTCTCGCGCCCGGGTTCGTGTCCATTGTCGCGCAACACCTCGCATCCGGCTTCGACAGCCTGCGCGATGTCCACATGCGCGTTGGCGCGCTGCCTATCTATCCGTCCAATTCGCTCCAGTACAACCTCACCTGGAGCACCGACGGTCTCATCAACGAATACTGCAACCGCTGCGAGGCAATCATCGACGGCGAGCGTGTCGAGACGCAACCGCTGGAGGAAGTCGACCGCTTCTCGCTCGACGGCATCGACTACGAAGCCTTCAATACGTCCGGCGGGCTGGGCACGCTGTGCGAAACGCTGCAGGGGAAAGTCCAGAACCTCAACTACAAGACCGTGCGCTATCCGGGGCACCGCGACATCGTCAAGACGCTGATCCGCGACCTTCGCCTGGGATCGCGGCGGGCCCTGCTCAAGGATGTTCTCGAAACGGCATTGCCGATTACCTATCAGGATGTCGTGCTGGTATTCGTAACGGTATCGGGGATGAAACAAGGTCTTCTGACGCAGGAAACCTATGCCAAGAAAATCTACGGACAAACCGTCGACGACAAGCGCCTGTCGGCGATCCAGCTCACGACCGCGTCGGGAGTATGCGTTATCCTCGACCTCCTGATGGAAGGCACGCTTCCGCAACGGGGCCTGGTGAAACAGGAGGAGATCGATCTGAACGTATTTCTCGCCAACCGTTTTGGCAAGTACTACCAGTGAAGCGATGAACGTTCTCGACACACTGAAAGAAATCGGAGTCGACATCGCGCGCCACGAGGGACGCGGGCTCGAGCCACGCTCGCCGATCGACGGGCAGCCGACGGTCGGTTTGCGTACAACCACGCTGGACGAGGGCTCTGCCGCCCTCGAGCGGGCGAATGCCGCGTTCCATAGCTGGCGAACGGTCCCCGCCCCCATTCGCGGCGAGCTCGTTCGCCGTCTCGGAAATGAGCTGCGCACCCACAAGGCGCAGCTCGCCCGCTTGGTCACCCTCGAAGCGGGCAAGATCACGCAGGAAGCGCTGGGCGAAGTGCAGGAGATGATCGACATCTGCGATTTCGCCGTCGGGCTTTCGCGCCAGCTGCATGGCCTGACGATCGCTTCCGAGCGGCCCGGTCACCACATGCGCGAAACATGGCATCCGATGGGCGTGTGCGGCGTCATCACCGCTTTCAACTTTCCGATGGCGGTTTGGGCATGGAATGCGGCGCTCGCTCTTGTCTGCGGCAATGCAGTGGTCTGGAAACCGTCGGAGAAGACGCCGCTGACCGCACTGGCGGTGCAGGCGATCTTCGAGCGGGTTGCGTCGGACTTTGACGACGCTCCCGATGGCCTGAGTGCGGTCCTGCTCGGATCGCAAGAGCTCGGTCGGATGCTCGCGGATGATCCTAGAGTTGCCATCGTGTCCGCGACCGGAAGTACCGCGATGGGCCGGGACGTGTCGCGCCGCGTGGCACAACGCTTCGGCCGCTGCATACTCGAGCTCAGCGGCAACAACGCTGCCATCGTCACACCGGCAGCCGACCTCGATCTCGCCGTTCGCGCCATCCTCTTTGCCGCGGTCGGCACTACCGGACAGCGCTGCACGACACTTCGTCGCGCGATTGCGCATTCCAAGATTGCCGACGAGCTGGTCGATCGCTTGAAAAAAGCATACGACCATGTGCCGATCGGCAACCCACTCGACGAGGGAATTCTCCTGGGCCCGCTCATCGATCAGCGCGCGTACGCCGCGATGGAGGCAGCGCTGCACCAGGCGCGGAAAGACGGAAGCCAAGTGTTCGGTGGCGAACGCGTGGCGATTCCGAATCTGGAGGGCGGTTATTACGTCCGGCCGGCGCTGGTCGAAGTGCCGGGTCAAAGCGACCTGGTCCGTCACGAGACGTTCGCGCCGATTCTCTACGTGCTGCGCTACCGGGATCTGGACGAGGCCATTGCGCTCAACAACGGCGTGAATCAGGGGCTTTCGTCGTCGATCTTCACCAATGACCTCAGAGAAGCCGAGCATTTCCTGGGCGCCACCGGAAGCGACTGCGGCATCGCCAATGTGAACATAGGCACGAGCGGTGCGGAGATCGGCGGCGCGTTCGGCGGAGAAAAGGAAACCGGCGGCGGCCGCGAAT
>DASZZK010000311.1:0-5950 GCA_035544975.1 Casimicrobiaceae bacterium
GACGTTTTCGTAGAGGATCGCGAGCGACTGGGTGAGGACGTTGTTCAGGTTATGACCGAATCCGAGAATGAACGCGAGCACCACCAGCATCACCGCGGCGATGAAAGCGTGAAGCTGATCGCCTTCCATGGCCACCCGAACGATAAGCGGCACCAGTGCCGGCAGCACGAAGCCGTAAAAGGAAGGCTTGTAAACGGCAATGAGATTGACGCCTCCGAGGATCACGCCGAAGAGGCAAACAATGAGCAGCGCCTGATGGCCCGGATCACCGGGCACGAACAGCACGACGCCGGCGACGCCCCAGAGCGCTCCGGCGAGCAGCGAACCGACCGCCGAGGCGCGGCCCCATTGCGCTCGATGCGCGGGCTCGGGAGCGGCGGCACGATAGCGACGCACCAGCCACAGGCGCCACGCCTGGTTGAGGATGATGGCGCCCATCCACGCCGCGAACAACCGCGGCGCGACGGTGCCCCACATTACGGTGATGAGTATGGTTGCGCCGAGGACCATCGAACCCGTCGCGGCGGGCCACTGCGTGAACAGCGTCGCGATCTGATCGGCGCGGGCGCGCTGCAAGAGCCGCGGCGCCAGCGCGGTGGGAGACGGCATACCGGTGCGCCGGTCGGCTTAGCGGGCGCGGGGGACAGATGTCTCGAGGCGCACGCCTCGGCGCGCGAGCTCGATCACCACCTGCGTCCGGTTGTGGACATTGAGCGCTCGCAGGATGGCGCTGACATGAACCTTGATCGTCCCTTCCGAGAGACTCAAGTCGCGGCAGATGAGCTTGTTCGGCTTGCCCTGGACCAGCAGCTTGAGCACGTCGCCCTGTCGGGGTGTCAGGCCGAGATCCCGTGACTTGGTCCCTGTTCTTGGCCGGAAAGGACCGCCGCCGCTGTCGGAACATTCGACCGGCACGAAAACGCCGCCGGACAGAACCAGACGCAAGGCATCGACCAGGATGTGCGCGTTGGCAGTCTTGGGAATGAAACCCATGGCGCCCAGGTCGAGCGCCAATTCAACGGTGGCCCTGTCGTATGTCGCCGACAGCACCAGCACCGGAATATCGGGCCAGTCACGGCGCAAGTCCGCGAGCAGATCGAAGCCGTCGCAGCCGGGAAGTGTCAGATCGAGCACCAGGAGATCGATGCCGGACGTTCGAGAAAGTGCCGCGTGCGCGGAAGACGCATCGTGCGCCTGAATCAACTCGAGCGTCGCATCGAGCTCGGTCAGCACATGCTTCAGCGCTTCCTGGATCAGCGGATGATCGTCGATCACCAGAATCTTCATCGTTCCCCCTAAAGGCGTGAGGAGCGTACGCGGCAACGCCGGTCGCCTCAGACCACTCTAGGCGCACGCTTCCGGACGTCAACTGTAGGAAATGACAGGTACCCTGATGGCGCTGCGCGCGGCTGCTTCACCGTACTACACAGGCGAATCCCGCTTCCCGCGGCGCGTTACTCCGCTTCCCGCGCTTCATTTCGCTGTCAGCGCGAATCGGTGCGCGGTCACGGCAAATGCCACCAAGCGGTGGCGACTAGCGCCGTATTCTTTTGCTCTGAAGTAAACAAACCCCGACCCGCAGCTCGCGCGGTATCGGGGTCGAGACAGCGCGACGACTAGCTTAACCGCTTGCGCATTGCTGCGAAGCCCGCGATAGCCAGGAGCGCGGCAAGCATGACCATCGCCCACTCGGAGAGGGTGGGGATGCTGCCGGCCACGAACGCAGCGCAAGAAGGGACGGTAATTGTATTTGCATCTGTCGTGACTGTTCCGCCAAATGCCAGGGCTCTTCCGGTCAAGTTTGCAAAATGTCCTATCGTGATACCGGCAGCATCAAGGATATTTCCCACGAACGTAGGTGTCGGTGATAGCGCAGCGTTTGCTCCAAGTGTTGTAGCGCCGACGGGAGCCCAAAATACATCGGAAGCGCAGGCGTCACCCGCCAAGACAACCCTGGAATTGGCTCCCGTATTGAGCGCCCCGCCTGGCCTGAAGACGTAAACGCCGGCGCCATTGAGGGTCACTGTCGTCGATAAGGTGACATTCATTGCGCCACCGCTGGAATAACAACCAGGAGGGATCGTTCCAGGCGGATTAGACCCAATGATCACCGAGTCCAGAGCGATCGCACCAGCGCCGAGAGATGTACAGGGTTGACCAAGCAGAGCCGCCAAGGCGAAGCCTTGATCCAACCCGGTTGCAGGAGGACAAGGCGTAACTGTTGCGCCGGTAATGGTCAAAGGCGGTGTTGTGGGTCCGGTTGTAAAACAAACAGCTCCATTGATGATGGTTTGCGGCGCGGTGTTGGAATTGGTAAAGGTGCTGGAAACGACGCCGTATGGGCTGGTCGATCCAAGGCTTGGCGCGGTCGCGGCCCACGCTGCGTCGCCTTGCGCCAATGAGAGAAGCGCAACAAGTCCCGCGCTTGCTAGCAAGCCTGAATAATTTTGACCGAACTTCGAAAATCTGCGGAGTCTCAGAGCGCTTTTCATACGACCTCCCGGATGGCATCAAATCACCGGCCATCCTAGCAGCGGGCGATGGCGGCAGTCAACGCCGCCCGATCAGAGAATCGCAACATTGTTGTAAAAAACCGCGACTAAGCCGCTCGCGCGGTATTGGGCCCTTAAGGTACTCTCCAGTCTTTAAGCCGCCTCGGCGGTGGACTCGTCCCGGTCATGCTCGTCTACATCATTCGCCGCAGCCTCCAGGCCGTACTGGTGATGTTGGTCATGTCGGTGCTGGTGTTTGTCGGCGTGTACGCGATCGGCAATCCGGTCGACATCCTCATCAACCCGCAGGCCGATCAGAATGAGCGCGAGCGCGCGATCGTCGCGTTAGGGCTCGATCAGCCACTCTGGACCCAGTACGGCAAGTTTCTGCTCGGCGCGCTGCACGGCGACCTTGGCCGCTCGTTTGTTCACAGCACCTCGGCGCTCGGATTGATTTTGGAGCGCATGCCGGCGACGCTGGAATTGGCCATCGCCGCCATGCTGATCGCGATCGTGCTTGGGCTCCCGCTGGGGCTTATGGCCGGCCTCAAGCCGAACTCGATCACCGGCCGCTCGATCATGGCCGGATCGATCCTGGGGTTCTCGCTGCCGACATTCTGGGTCGGCTTGATGCTGATCATGGTCTTTTCGGTGATGCTCGGCTGGCTGCCGTCGAACGGACGCGGGCCGACCACGCTCCTGTTCGGCATTCCGGTGAGCTTCACCTCGATCGAGGGCTGGCGGCACTTGATCTTGCCGGCGACCAATCTCGCGCTGTTCAAGCTGGCGTTGCTGATTCGGCTGACGCGCGCGGGAACGCGCGAGGCATTGCTTCAGGATTACGTGAAATTCGCCCGCGCCAAGGGTCTCAGCAACGCGCGCGTCATCGGCGTGCACGTGCTTCGCAATATCCTGATTCCCATCGTCACCGTCATCGGTCTGGAGTTCGGGTCGGTAATCGCCTTTGCCATCGTCACCGAAAGCGTATTTGCATGGCCCGGCATGGGCAAGCTGCTGATCGATTCGATCAATCTTCTCGACCGGCCGATCATCGTTGCCTATTTACTGGTGATCGTATTCATGTTCATCTTGATCAACCTGTTCGTCGACGTTCTCTATTCGGCGCTCGACCCGCGGGTGCGCCTGACGGAGAGCAAGGGCTGATGGCGACGGAAGAAACGCCGTTCCAGCGCATCGTGGGCGACTTCGTCGCCAATCCGGTCGCGGTGTTCGGCCTGGCGCTGCTGGCGATCGTGATGCTCACCGCGATCTTCGCGCCGCTGATTTCGCCGCAAAATCCGTACGACCTGGCGCAGCTGGACATCATGGACAGCCGCCTGCCGCCGGGTTCGCCGTCGCCGACCGGAGGCACCTTCTGGCTCGGCACCGACGACCAGGGACGCGACATGCTGTCGGCGATTTTTTACGGCCTGCGCATCAGCCTATCCGTCGGTGTGATCGCGACGGTGATCGCGCTGGCGATCGGGCTCGCGTTGGGGCTGATCGCAGCCTATTTCGGCGGCAAGATCGAGACCGTCATCATGCGTATCGCCGACATCCAGCTGTCATTTCCGGCGATCCTGATCGCGTTGATTCTGCTTGCGGTGCTCGGGCAGGGAATGTTCAAGATCATCGCCGCGCTGGTTACGGTGCAATGGGCATACTACGCGCGGACGGTGCGCAGCGCCGCGCTGGTCGAAAAGCGCAAGGAGTACATCGAGGCCGCGCGCTGTCTCGCGCTGGCGCCGCGTCGCATCGTCTTTCGCCATCTGTTGCCGAACTGCCTGCCGCCGCTGATCGTGGTCGCGACGGTCCAGGTCGCCGCCGCCATCGCGCTGGAAGCGACGCTGTCATTCCTGGGCCTCGGACTGCCGATCACCGAACCCTCGCTCGGCCTGCTGATCGCCAACGGCTATCAATACTTACTCTCCGGCAAATACTGGATCAGCTTTTTCCCGGGTGTCGCCTTGTTGCTGACGATCGTGAGCATCAACCTGGTCGCCGACCAGATGCGCGACGTGCTCAATCCGAGGCTGCAACGATGACTCCGGCGGCGGACCCGCTGCTCGACGTGGAAGGACTTTGCACTCGCTTCTTTACCAAGGCGGGCGTGGTGAAAGCGGTGCAGGACGTGAGCTTCAGCGTCCGCCGCGGCGAGGTCCTTGGGCTGGTCGGAGAGTCGGGTTCGGGAAAATCCATGACCGGCTATTCGATCATGGGCCTTATCGATCCGCCGGGCAGGGTCGTCGCCGGTCGCATTCTGTTCGACGGCCGCGACCTGTCCCGTTTGTCGCCGGAAGCGATGCGGCAGTTGCGCGGCAACCGCGTCGCGATGATATTTCAGGATCCGATGATGACCCTCAATCCCGTGCTGCGTATCGACGCGCAGATGGTCGAGACGATTCGCGCGCACGGTAAGGTATCGCATTCGGCCGCGCTGGAGCGCTCGCGCGAGGCGCTGGTCAGAGTAGGCATTTCGTCGCCGGACGAGCGGCTCAAGGCCTACCCGCACCAGTTTTCCGGAGGCATGCGGCAGCGCGTTGCCATCGCCATCGCGCTTCTGAACGAGCCGGCGCTGATCATCGCCGACGAACCGACCACCGCGCTCGACGTCACGATTCAGGGACAGATCCTGTTCGAGATGCAAAAGCTCTCGCGGGAGACCGGGGCGGCACTGATCTGGATCACCCACGATCTGTCGGTGATCGCGGGACTTGCTGACCGTATCTGCGTCATGTACGCGGGCCGCATCGTCGAGGAGGGCACTACCGCCGACGTTCTGACCATGCCGCGCCATCCGTATACGCGAGGCCTGCTCGATTCGGTGCCGGCCAACACACCGCCGCACGAGCGGCTGCGTCAGATTCCAGGCATGACGCCATCGCTGCTCGAGCTTGGTACCGGATGCGCGTTCAGGTCGCGCTGTCCGCGCGCGCAGGCCGACTGCGAGCAGGACCCCGAAATGCGGCCGCTGGGTGGCATCGGCCAGGCGATGCGGTGCTTCCACCCGCTGGAGGCGCCTTGAGCCAGAACGTGGTCCAGAGCGGATCGCAGCCCGCGCCCGGTGGAGCGCCGCCGCTGATCGAGCTGCGGCAGGTCTCCAAGCGATTCGTGAAAGCGCTGGATGCCTCGATGCACATCGCGAACCTCTTTGGCGCCGGAATGCGCGAGGAGATCGTGCGCGCTGTCGATCATGTCGACCTTTCGATTCGCCCACGCGAGGTCGTCGGTTTGGTCGGCGAGTCCGGATGCGGAAAATCGACGCTCGGAAGACTCGTGGTAGGGCTGCTTCCATTATCGGAAGGCGAGCGTTTGTGGCAAGGAAAGGTGCTCGGCGGTGTTGCCCCGGTGGCGGCCCGTGAGCAGCAACTCAAGATGCAGATGATTTTCCAGGACCCCTACGCGTCGTTGAACCCGCGCATGCGCGTAGTTGATATCGTCGGCGAGGCGCCGGTCGT
>DASZZK010000312.1:0-10568 GCA_035544975.1 Casimicrobiaceae bacterium
CCGTCCAGGCGCGCGCCAGCCTGCAGCGCGGCGATGTACTCCTCATCGACGAAGGCTTCGGCCGCCGTCCGCGCCGCGGCGGGCGACTTGGCGAGCGCGCCCTTGAGCAGCCCGTGATATTGCGAGACGTTGGCGAACGCGGGCAGGAAAAGCGAATACGGCAGATCGTTCGCGGGCGCGAAGACGATGCTTTGCAGATCCATCGCGCACGAGATGAGGATGAGACCGGAGAGAGCGACTCCCGCGCTTTGCAGCTTGTCGGCGAGCGCGGCGCCGCGCGTCGTGCCGTAGCTTTCGCCGGCGACGTAGACCGCTGAGCTCCAGCGCTTGTGGCGCGTCAGCCATGTTCGCACGACCCCTGCCAGCGCGGCGACGTCACCGTCGACCGAAGTCATTTTTTTGCGCGCGTCGAGGCTGGCGGTGGTGGACCAGCCGGTGTGCGGCGGATCGATGAAGACAAGGTCGAAATGTTCGAACCAGCTGTGCGGGTTGTCGGCCACCGCGTAGGGCGCCGTCGGCATGCTTGCGTCGTTGGGCGTCACGACATGCTTCGGCCCTAATGCGCCAAGGTGAAGCCAGATCGACGCCGAACCCGGGCCGCCGTTGAAGGCGAAGCACACTGGACGCGTGCGCGGGTCGGCGCCCTTCAGGGCATAGCTGGTCGCCATCACGGCGGCCTCGGGCTCGCCGAGCGTTCCGTCGAAACCGTCGGCGACGACCGGCAGGAACGCCGCGCTGACGGTGTACTCGAGCGCCTTTGCGCCCAGCGTGATGGAGCCGCTGCTCTCGCTTGCGGTCTGCGCGATGAGCTTGTCGACTCGCTCGCGCATCTTCTTGTCGATTTCCTTGGTGTCGGGGCTGGGCTGAGGAGCGTCGGCCATGAAGTCTCCTGTGAAAAAATCGGGGCCGCACGACACGCGGCGAAAGTAACGGAGCGCTATTCTAGAGGTTGCAAGCGCCGCGCCGCTCGCGCGAGGGTCATTGAATCACCTCGTCCGCGCGCAGCACCAACGCTTGCGGGACCGTAATGCCGAGCGCCTTGGCGGCCTTGAGATTGATAATCAACTCGAACTTCGTCGGCTGCTCGATGGGAAGGTCGGCGGGCTTCGCGCCCTTGAGGATCTTGTCCACGTACACGGCGGAGCGTCCGACGAAATCGGCCATGTTCACCGCGTAGGCCATCAGGCCGCCTGCCTCGACGCTTTCCCGAAAGCTGTGCATCGTCGGCAGGCGGCCCTTCACGGCGAGCTCGGCGAGCCTGGTCCGATGCGCAAGGAAAGTCGACGTACCGGTAACCAGAAGCGCATCGGCACGGTCTCGCGCCATTGCGGCAAAGGCGCTATCGAACTCCTCCGGACCTCGTGCCTCCACGTGTTGGAGGCGGATGCCCAGAGATCGTGCGGTTGCCTCCACCTGTCTCACCTGAAGTGCAAATGATGGGTCCGCGGGGTTCGAAAGGATAGCCACTCGGGAGGCGTGAGGAACAGCCTCCTTCAGAATTTGCAGCTGCTTGCCGAAGATCTCCGGTCCCGGCGTGAAGGTCGTACCAGTGATATTCCCGCCTGGCCGCCTAAGGCTGGCGACAAGGCCCGTCTCGACAGGATCGCTTGCGAAGATCATGACAATCGGAATGGTGCTCGTGGCATTCTTTGCCGCCAGCGCAGCTGAACCGGCCGGCGCCACGATCACATCCACCTTGCCCCGGACCAGCTCGGCTGCGAGGGCGGGCAGTCGCTCCACATTTCCCTCGGCCCATCGGTATTCGATGATGAGGTTCTGGCCCTCGATCCAGCCGAGCGCGCGCAGCGTTCGCAGGAATGCCGCGAGCCCGTGCTCCACGGACTCGCGGGTGGGAGTGCTTAGATAACCGATCCGGTACACCTTGCCCGCTTGCTGCGCCTCGGCAGCGAGCGGCGCAACAGCGAAGGCAAGCAATCCGAGGAGCAAAGCAGATCCTGCGCCACGTCTGTTCATTCAGTTGTCCATCGATCGTCGCGCAGCGATCCAATCACCAGGCGAATGCATGCGGGTCCACGTACGGAGCGCTATTGTAAGCTCGCCAGCAAACGCCTTGTCTTGGCAAGCATTTGCCTGGTGCGCTCGACCGCTCGGACGGTCTTGGCCAAGGTCTCCATCGGAATCTCGAGACCGATGGGAAGATCGGCGGGCACCGCACGCAGAATGCCCGTGAGATCGAGCCCGCCGTCGCCGGGCATCAGACGCTCCGCGCGCGCCTGGTGAAGCAATCCCTCGACGTCGGTCGGACGCTTGGCCGGCGCATCGCACAACTGCATGTAGCGGAATCGCGCGCGCGGCACGCCGGGGATCTCGCCGGCACTGCTGCCGCCCCGGTCGAAGTGGATCGGATCGATGAGGATGCCGCCGTTCTCGTGGCCCGCGGCGGTCACGATGCGCACGCCCTGAGCGAAGGTCTTGCAGTCGGTCCATGGCATCGGCTCGAGATTGCCGCCGATGCCGAATCGTTGCGCGAGCTCGCAGAAGGCCACGAAGTTCGCGGTGAGACGCGCTTCGTCCGGATCGTTGCCGGCGATCAGCGCCTCGGTCGCGCCCAAGCGCGCGCCTGTCGCTAGCGCCGATTCGTAGTCGGCAACGACGGTTTCCGGCCGCAAGCGGAAGATCTCGATGTCGAGGACACGCATGCCAGTGTCCTTCAGCCGGCGCTCGGTCTCGCGCACCAGCGGCGTATCGCCGACCATCGGATGCTGAACTTCCTGCGGTGTTGCCGGAATGAGCCGCAGACCGACGCAATCGAAGCCGGCATCGACCGCGCACGACACCATCTCTGGCGGCGTGAGCTCGAGCACCGTCAATGCGGCAAGTCCGATCGGATGGCCCATCGCTTTTCGTTTGGTGGAGAGAAAATCGTACCGTATCACAGCGCCCAATAGCGTGTATGAATCAGCCCGTTGCCGAGGACAACTCCAGTTGACCGGCATGACCAAAGCGCCAATACTCAGCCTCGCATGATTGGAGCGACCGGATGTCCTTAATCACCAACGTCGCGGACCGACGTTCAAAAGCCGACCGATGCAGCGCAGACTGACCGCGATACTTTCAGCCGACGTCGCCGAATACAGCGGTTTGATGGAGGCCGACGAGGCCGGTACGGTCGAACGGCTGAAGGTCAACCGTAGCCGGATCTTCGACCCCTGCGTCGCCGCTCAGGGTGGGCGGGTGGTCAAGCTCATGGGCGACGGCGCACTCGTCGAATTTGGGAGCGTGG
The DNA here is from genome assembly GCA_035544975.1 of Casimicrobiaceae bacterium. Lineage (GTDB taxonomy): Bacteria > Pseudomonadota > Gammaproteobacteria > Burkholderiales > Casimicrobiaceae > PALSA-1003. The sequence continues at coordinate 3,245 of DASZZK010000312.1, forward strand.
TCGCCGCCGTCAACTGCGCGCTGGCGATCCAGGAGGCGACGGCGCGCGCCGAACCGGAGCGCGCCGAAGCAAAGCGCATTCGATACCGGATCGGCATCAATCTTGGCGATGTGATCGTCGAAGGCGACGACATCTATGGCGAAGGCGTCAATGTGGCCGCGCGCCTGCAGGCGCTCGCGCCCGTCGGCGGCATCGCGGTCTCGCTCACGGTACGCGACCACGTCGCGGGGAAGGCGTCGTGCGCGTTCGAGGACCTGGGCGAGCATACGGTGAAGAACATCGAGCGCCCGGTGCGTGTCTTCGCCGTGCACCCGGCCGACCGTAACGAGGGTGAGGGGCCCAAGACGGGAACGCCTCGCCGTCTGTCCATTTGCGTTCTGCCGTTCGCCAACATGAGCGGCGATCCGGAGCAGGAATACTTCTCCGACGGCATCAGCGAGGACATCATCACGGACCTCTCCAAGGTCTCGGCGCTGTGGGTCACCGCGCGCAATACCGCCTTCACGTTCAAGGGCAAGCACGTCGATGCGCCACAGATCGCGCGGCAGCTCAAGGTCAGCCACCTGCTCGAAGGCAGCGTGCGCAAGGCCGGTGGCCGCGTTCGGATCACGGCTCAGCTGATCGATGGCGCGACAGGCGGGCACGTCTGGGCCGAGCGCTACGACCGCGACCTCAACGATATCTTCGCGCTGCAGGACGAAATCTCGCAGGCGATCGTCGCGGCGCTGAAGCTGAAGCTCCTGCCCGAGGAGAAAAAGGCGATCGAGCAGCGCGGGACGAGCGATCCCGAGGCCTACAAGCTCTATCTGATGGCACGCCAATACAGTATCACCGGCAACTTCGGCAGCGCCCGCCGCAGCGAGGCGATCATCCGCCTGTGTCGCCGCGCCATCGAGATCGACCCGAACTATGCACGTCCGTGGGCGCTGATGGCCGGCGCGCAGATCAGATTGCGCTTTTTCTTCGGGAGGGAGGGGGACGATGGCTTAACGGCGGCCGAGCGGGCACTCGAGCTTGATGGGAATCTGGCGGAGGCGCATGCCGCGAAGTCCCGCGTCCTGGCGCAAAATGCTCGCCTTGACGACGCGCTGCCCGAAATGGAGATTGCCCTTCGTCTGGACGCAGAGTCCTATGACGTGAACTTCGCCGCGGGGCAATTGTATTACCAGATGCGCCGGTTCGATGACGCAATTCTCCATTTCGAAAAGGCGGCCACAACCGTGGAAACGGACTTCTCGGCGGCCGGCATGCTGGCCAGCTGCCATACCGCGATCGGCGACAAGGAGGGTGCCCGCCGAGCGGCGCGACGGGCACTCGAGCGCTGCGAGAAAATCGTTGCCGTCGAGCCCGACAATGGATCGGCCATGGGGTTCGCCGTCGGGGCGCTCGCCGTGTTGGGCGAGGTGGAGCGCGCGAAGGAATGGGCCGAACGCGCGATTCTGCTCGATCCGGACAACGTGAACCTGCGCTACAACTTCGCATGCACACTAATCACCGACTTGCACGACTACGAGGCCGCGCTCGATACGCTAGGCCCGAGATTCGAAACCATGTCCATCGAAGTCCTGAACTGGGTGAAGTCCGATCCGGATCTCGATGCCATCCGCGATCATCCGCGCTTCAAGGCAATGCTCGAGGCAGCCGAAGCGCGCTTGGCGCATTCTTAGAAGTTTGTCATACGACGCTCGCGGCGTTTTACTTCGGCGGTTTCGCCTCGATCGCGATGGACGCGAACCAGGCCGACAGGTCCGTTATCTCGGCATCGGTCAACGGCTTGGCGATGACGCTCATGACTTCGTCGGAGCGCTTGCCGCTGCGATAGGCCTTCAATTGCTCCGCCAGGTAGATCTCCGGCTGCCCCGCGAGGTTAGGGGCATTGGGAAGTACGCTGACGCCCGACTCGCCATGACAGACGGCACACGTTCTTGCCTTGACACGACCGGCCTGGACATCAGCGTGCGCCGCGCTCATCGCAAAAGCAACCACGCACGCGAGCGCGGCCCGAATCATCTGTACTGTCATCGATTGCTTCCTCCGCCGAACGAAAAACGGGCCGAGAAACCCCGGCCCGTCCAGCCTTAGGTTCGGCTCCAAGTCCGGCTCATTTTTTCACGTTGTCGCCGCCGTAGGTGACGCGGTATAGCGCGCCCGCAAAATCGTCGCTGATCAGCATCGAGCCGTCCTTCATCATTGCCACATCGACCGGGCGGCCGCGGTAGAGGCCGGTATCACCGTCGAGCCAGCCTTCCGCAAAGACCTCGGTCTTGTCGGCAGTCCCATCGCTCTTCAGGCTGGTGAACATGATGCGCGCGCCGATCGGCGTCGTGCGGTTCCACGAGCCGTGCTGCGCGGAGAACAGGCCACCGCGATACTTGGCCGGAAACTGGCTGCCGGTGTAGAAGGCCAGGCCCAGGTCCGCCGCGTGCGCATCCATGTAGACCTGCGGGTTCGTGATGTTGGCCGGCAACGGGTCCTTGTCGTAACCGAACTCGGTGATTCGCGTCTTGCCACATATCCACGGGTAACCGAAGAACATGCCGGGGCCGGTCGCGCGGTTGATTTCTCCGGCGGGAATGTCATCCCCCATGCCGTCGGTCTGGTTATCGGTGAACCAAAGCGTCTTGTCTTTCGGATTGAACTCGAGTCCCACCGAGTTGCGGATGCCTGTGGCGTAGACCTCGCGCTTGCTGCCGTCGAAGGCGTTCATGCGAACGATGCCGCCGATGCCGACCTTGTTGAACAGCGCCAGCTTCTCGCGCGGCGGAACATTGTACGGTTGCCCGAGCGTGATGTAGAGCATGCCATCCGGCCCGACTCTGCACGTGCGTGCGTGGTGGTTGTACGACTCCTCTTCGACCGGGATCAGTTTGCCTTGCGGCACCACCTCGATGACCGCGACGTCTCCGCCTTCATAGAAAAACTCGGCGGCGGGGAAGTTGAGGACCCGGTTGTGCTCGACCACAACCAGGAAGCCATCCTTGGTCCAGCAAACACCGTTGGGCACGTGGAATTTCGCCGACGGCGCAAACGGCTTGACTTCGGTAGCCACGTCACCGCTGTTGCGATTGGTCACCGCCCATACCGTGTTCTTGCGGGTGCCCACGAACAGCATGTTGGTGGACGGTGCCACGGCCATGTGGCGCGCATCGGGTACCACCGCATAGAGGTCGATCTTGAAACCTGGCGGGAGCTTGATACGCTTGAGATTGTTGCGGATGGCTTCGGCATTCTTGCTTTCCTGCGGAACCGGCGGCAGGCTCGTGTCGACGCCCGACAGCTTCATTTGCTTGAGGTTTTCGATGTTTGTCTGCTGGGCGGGTGCCGACATCGGCAGCGCAAGCAGCAACGAGGAAGACAACAGTCCAATTCGCAACAACTTGCACGCATGCATTTGTGTCCTCCTTGATGGGTCTGAGGAACCAACGACCATTCGAGTCTGATCTGACATTATTGTAGGGTCTAAGTCCTGGTCAGACTACTTTGTGGCACGTCACGACAACGCAACCCCGCACCGAAAGCTCGGCGTTCAGCCCGCCGCAGCCACCGCGCGCGAAGCCAGCACCGAAACCAGATGCGCACGGTACTCCGCCGATCCGTGCAAATCGGTGTTCAGATGATCGGCCGGAATCTTGACCGCTTTGGCCGCGTCGGCGGTGAAGCTCTTCGCCAGCGCATTCTCGATGGCAGTCGCCCGATGCACGTGCGCCGCGGCGCCGGTGACCGCGACGCGCACGCCGCTCTGGGTTTGAGCGACGAAAACGCCGACCAGCGCAAAACGCGACGCAGGATTGCGGAACTTCACATACGCGGCTTTTTTCGGAACCGGGAAGCTGACCGAGGTAATGATCTCGTCGGCGCCAAGTGCCGTCTCGTACATGCCCTTGAAGAATTCGTCGGCGGCGATCTTGCGCTTGTTGGTCTGCACGGTCGCGCCCAGCGCCAGGACCGCGGCCGGATAGTCGGCGGCGGGATCGTTGTTGGCGAGCGAGCCACCGAGGGTTCCACGATTGCGCACCTGGCGGTCGCCGATGCCTTCCGCGAGCCCCGCCAGCGCGGGAATCGCCTTCTTGACCACGGCCGACGAGGCGACGTCCGCATGCGTGCTCATTGCGCCGATGACCACCGCCGCACCGTCCTGCTTGATGCCCCTCAATTCGGCGATGCCGGCGATATCGATCACCGTGCCCGGGTTGGCGAGCCTCAGTTTCATCGCGCCGACCAGGCTTTGTCCGCCGGCAAGTGCCTTGCCGCCGGTCTTGGCGAGCGCCGCGGCAGCGTCGGCAACCGACTTGGCGCGTTGGTATTCGAATGCGTACATGGTCAACTCCTCTCGAGGCTTTGATTATTGTCTGGCGGTCTGGAGCGCCTGCCACACTCGATGCGGCGTCGCCGGCATGTCGAGATATTTCACGCCCGACGTGGACAGCGCGTCGTGCACCGCGTTCATGAGCGCAGCGGGCGCGCCGATCGCGCCCGCCTCGCCGCAGCCCTTGGCGCCGAGCGGATTGTGGGTGCACGGCGTGACCTTGGTGGCGACCTTGAACGACGGCAGATCGTCCGAGCGCGGCATGGTGTAATCCATGTAGCTGCCGGTCAGAAGCTGCCCGCTCTCCTTGTCGTACACGCAGCATTCGAGCAGCGCCTGGCCGATGCCCTGTGCCAGGCCGCCATGCACCTGCCCTTCGACGATCATCGGATTGATGATGTTGCCGAAATCGTCGCAGGCGGAAAAATTGACGATGTGCACCACGCCGGTCTCGGGGTCGATCTCGACTTCGCAGATGTGGGTCCCGGCCGGGAAGGTGAAATTGGTCGGATCGTAGAACGCCGTCTCGTCGAGTCCGGGCTCGACCTTGTCGAGCGGATAGTTGTGCGGCACGTATGCGCTCAGCGCGACTTCGGCGAAAGCCTTGCTGCGGTCGGTGCCGGCAACGGTGAACTTGCCGTCCTTGAATTCGATGTCGGTTTCCGCCGCCTCGAGCAGGTGCGCCGCGATCTTTCTTCCCTTGGCAATGATCTTGTCCATCGCCTTCATGATCGCGGTGCCGCCGACCGACAGCGAGCGCGAGCCATAGGTGCCCATGCCGAACGGCACGCGCCCGGTGTCGCCGTGAACGATCTCGACGGTCTCGATCGGAATGCCCAGCCGGCTGGCGACGATCTGCGAAAACGTCGTCTCGTGGCCCTGGCCGTGAGCGTGCGATCCGGTGAATACCGTCACGCCGCCGGTGGGATTGACCCGCACCTGCCCTACTTCATACAGGCCCGCGCGTGCGCCAAGCGCGCCGGCGATGTTGGACGGCGCGATGCCGCAGGCCTCGATATAGGATGCATAGCCGAGCCCGCGCAGTAGCCCTCGCTTGGCCGCGTCGGCCTTGCGTGCGGCGAAGCCTTTGACGTCGGCCATCTTCATCGCCTCGTCGAGGCAGGCATCGTAGCCCCCGATGTCGTACATCAACGCGACCGGCGTCTGATAGGGAAAGGTGCGAATGAAGTTGCGCCGCCGGAGCTCGTCCTGCGCGATCCCCGTCTCCACGGCCGCCGCGTGCACCAGACGCTCGACGACGTAGGTCGCCTCGGGTCGGCCCGCGCCCCGATAGGCGTCGACCGGCGCGGTATTGGTGAACACCGCGGTCACTTCGCAATGGATCGCCGGCGTCGTGTATTGCCCGGCCAGCAGCGTCGCATACAGAATCGTGGGTATGCACGAGGCGAATGTGGAGAGGTATGCTCCCATCGCCGCGGTCGTCGTGACCCGCATGCCCAGGAACTTGCCGTCCTTGTCCAGCGCAAGCTCGGCGTGGGTGACGTGATCGCGGCCGTGCGCGTCGGACAAGAACGCTTCGCTCCTATCGGCGGTCCATTTGATCGGACGGTTGACCTTTTTCGAGGCCCAGACCATCGCGGTCTCTTCAGGATAGAGATAGATCTTGGAGCCGAAGCCGCCGCCGACGTCGGGCGCGATCACGCGCACCTTGGTTTCCGGCAGGCCGAGCACGAACGCGGTCATCAACAGCCGCTCGACGTGCGGATTCTGGCTGGTGACGTAAAGGGTGTAGCTCTCGTCGGCACGATCGTAGCTCGCGACTGCGGCGCGCGGCTCGATGGCGTTGGGGATCAGGCGGTTGTTGACGATATCGAGCTTGGTGACGTGCGCCGCCTTGGCGAACGCCGCGTCGGTCGCGGCTTTGTCGCCCAGCGCCCAGGTGTAGCAGCGATTTCCCGGCGCGCCATCGTGGATCAGCGGCGCGCCTGACTTGAGCGCACCGACGGGATCGACAACCGCCGGCAGAACTTCGTAATCGACGGCGATCAGCTCGGCGGCGTCCTTTGCCTGGGCTAGCGTTTCGGCGATGACCAGCGCCACGCCATCGCCGACATAGCGCACCTTGCCTTGCGCCAGCACCGGATGCGGCGGCTCGTTCATCGGCTTGCCGTCGGTGCCGGTGATGAGCCAGCCGCACGGCAATCCGTTGACGCCGGTCAGATCGGCGCTGGTGAAGATCGCGACCACGCCGGGCGCGGCCTTGGCCTTGCTGCTGTCGATGCCTCGGATCTTGGCATGCGCGTGCGGCGAGCGCAGAAAATACGCCCATGTCTGACGATATTCGTTGACATCGTCGGTGAAGCGTCCGGTGCCGGTGAGAAAACGGTAATCCTCTTTGCGGCGAACCGGTTGACCAATGGAGGACAGATCGCTGGCGCCCATGGCTATTTCCCCATCGCCGCGGCGCCCTGCTTTACTGCCTTGACGATGTTGTGATAGCCGGTGCAGCGGCACATGTTGCCGTCGAGCTCGGCGCGGATCGTCGCCTCGTCCGCACCCGGGTGTCGCGCCACCAGGTCGATCGCGCTCATCACCATGCCGGGCGTGCAAAAGCCGCACTGCAATCCGTGACAATCCTTGAACGCCTCCTGCATCGGATGCAGTTTGCCGTCAGGTGCGGCGAGTCCTTCGATGGTGCCGATGGTCGAGCCACTCGCCTGCACCGCGAGAATGGTGCATGACTTGACGGCGACGCCGTCGATCAACACGGTGCACGCACCGCACTGCCCGGTGTCGCAGCCGACATGCGTTCCGGTGAGGCGCAAATTATTGCGGATGAATTCGACCAGCAGCGTGCGCGGGTCGACCTCCGCATCGACTTTCTTGCCGTTGACTGTGAATGACAACGAGATGGACACTCGCATCCTCCTTCGGGTTGGACGCCGCCGCGGGAATGATCGCTGGCGGATCGTGCGGCGACGGCGAGAGCTAGAATACTCCGCGCCAAAGATCGCGGCAATGTGAGCGCTATTACAGATTGCCGATGTAATGCGACAG
>DASZZK010000313.1:0-2738 GCA_035544975.1 Casimicrobiaceae bacterium
GTACTACCCTGAAGAACCGATCTGGTGCGAAGCGGTCACACGTGACCGAGCTCGCGGAAGACCTGACCTTGAAGATCGCCTCGCCGCGGACGCGACATCGCCAAAAGACGCAGCTGACTCGAGCGTCCGAGCCGACCGACGACATATTACTGGACCGGCTGCAGCATGCCGCGATCGAATATTTTCTGCAGGCGGCGAATCCGGCCAACGGCCTGATCGCCGACAACTCGCGCGTAAATGCGCCGGTCAGCATCGCGGTCGTTGGATTCGCGCTGGCAAGCTATCCGGTGGCGGTGGAGCGCGGCTGGCTGGCGCGGGCCGATGCCGTGGCACGCAGCCTCGCCGCACTGCGCTTTTTCCGCGACAGCGATCAAAGCGGCGGCCCCGAAGCGACCGGCTACAAGGGGTTCTATTATCACTTCCTCGACACGGACACCGGCGCGCGCGTGTGGCGCTCGGAGTTGTCGATGATCGATACCGCGCTGCTGATCGCCGGCGCCCTGACCGGAAGCATGTACTTCGATGCGAACGCTCCCGATGAGATCGAGCTGCGCGAGCTCGTCGACATGCTGTTTGGCCGCATCGACTGGAAATGGGCGCAAGCCGGCGGTACGACGCTCAGCCAAGGCTGGAAGCCCGAATGCGGATTCCTCCATTATGGCTGGGAGGGCTACAACGAGGCGATCGTCCTTTACGTGCTGGCGCTGGGTTCGCCGACCCATCCGATCGAAGACGATTGTTACCACGCGTGGACAGCGACCTACCAATGGGAGAATCTGTACGGTCACGATTTTCTGTATGGCGGTCCGCTGTTCATCCACCAGTTCTCGCACGCATGGATCGATTTTCGCGGTATCCGGGACCGCTTCATGCGCGAGAAGCGCTGCGACTATTTCGAGAACAGCCGGCGCGCGACGCTCATCCAGCGCGAATACGCCCAGCGCAACCCGAACGAATTCGTGGGTTACGACGAACACTGCTGGGGTCTCACCGCGTGTGACGGGCCGACTGACGAATTGCCCGAGGTGACCGGCGAGGAGCCGCGGCGCCTGTTCGGCTATGCCGCACGCGGCGTGCCTTATGGGCCCGACGATGGCACACTCGCCGGATGGGCAGCGCTTGCGTCGCTGCCATTCGCGCCGGACACCGCTCTGAACGCCGCGCGTAGCATGCTTCTGCGCTACCCCGAGATGCTGTCCGAGTCACGCTTCGCGAGCAGCTTCAATCCAAGTCTCGAAACTGCCGACCATCGCACCTGGGTCTCGCCCGACAACTTCGGGCTCGACCAGGGCATCGTGGTCATGATGATCGAAAACCATCGCTCCGGGCTGATCTGGGGTCTGATGCGCGACTGCCCTTATATTCGTGCCGGTTTGCGCCGCGCCGGCTTCCGCGGCGGGTGGCTGTAGCGGCTCTTTTCTTCGGATTCCATTAGATGCAGGAACGCGGCAGCAGCCTAGGCACAACGCTCGACCAGGATGCCTACGAGCAGGAGTGGATGGAAAACGTGCGTCCGTCGGGATGGCGCAACCCGACACCGGCGGGCCGCTACGACCTGGTGGTCGTCGGTGGCGGCCCGGCGGGACTGGTCGCGGCGAGCGTGGCGACCTCGATGGGCGCGAAAGTCGCGCTCGTCGAGCGAGCGCTGCTCGGCGGCGGTTGCCTGAACGTCGGCTGCATACCGTCGAAAGCGATCATACGAACGTCTCGCTTGTACGCCGAGATGCGCAACGCCGAACACTACGGCGCGCACGTTCCCGGCGACATCCGCATCGATTTTGCCGCAGTGATGCAACGCATGCGCCGCATCCGCGCTCGCGTCAGCCGCGTCGATTCGGTTCAACGTCTGAGCGCCACCGGTATCGATGTATTTCTCGGTGAAGCGCACTTCACCGGCGCCGACGCGCTGTCGGTCGACGGCACCAAGCTGCGCTTCAGGAAGGCCATCGTCGCCACCGGCGCGCGACCCGACACGCCGTCGGTTCCCGGCCTGGTCGAGGCAGGCTATCTGACCAATGAAAACGTATTCGACCTGACCGAGCTGCCTCGCCGGCTGCTGGTGATCGGCGGCGGCCCGTTGGGATGCGAGCTGGCGCAGGCATTCTGCCGTTTCGGCGCACGCACTACCATCGTCCAGAGCGCGCCGCTGTTTCTGCCCAAGGAAGAACGCGACGCCGCGCAACTTCTTTCGGATGCCTTTGCGCGCGATGGGATAGAGGTCAGACTCAATACCGAAGCCGTCAAGGTGCGCATGGAAGGCGGCCAGAAATACGTCGATCTCATCAGCGACGACTATCAAAGCACGGTGGCGGTCGATGCCATCCTGACCGGTACCGGCCGCTTACCCAACGTCGAGCGCCTCAATCTCGAGGCTGCGGGCATCGACTGCGACGCCACCACCGGCGTCCGGGTCGATGACTTCCTGCGGACCAGCAATCCGCGCATCTATGCCGCGGGAGATGCCTGCCTCGAGCACAAGTTCACGCACACCGCCGACGCGTCCGCACGCATCGCGGTGCATAACGCGCTCTCGCTCGGCCACCGGCGCTTGAGCGCGCTCACGATTCCGTGGTGCACCTATACCGATCCGGAGATCGCGCACGTCGGCCTTTACGTCCGCGAGGCGCGCGATCGGGACATCGACGTCAAAACCTTCACCGTACCGATGCACGACGTGGATCGCGCGATCGCCGACGGCGAGGAGGCCGGCTTCGTGAAGATCCATGTCAGGGAAAGGA
>DASZZK010000314.1:0-11394 GCA_035544975.1 Casimicrobiaceae bacterium
CCGAGGTGGTGGTGCCGATGCAAACCGGGGCGTAACCGGTCGGATGCTCAAGCGAGGGCTCGACCTTTTTGACGTTGGGGGCGGTGTGGATGACCGCGTGCCCGGCAAGATCGAATCGCGTCGTCCGGCCGCGATCGAACATCGCGATCTGCGTCGCATCGCGAATGCCGTACAGCGTGCGCTGCAGCGTCACGGTGTCGTCGACGCGCAGCGCACGCGCTTGCGCCTCGGTGATCGGCGCCGTCAGGTCGTGATGTGTCATGGTCCTAGAATCCGTACGTCACGCCCGCATCGGTGATAGTCGCGCTGGCCCTGCGCGCGGAATGACACTGCATGTTGACCGCGACCGGATTCATGGTGATGTGCGTCGCGGCGAGCTCGACATGCACCGCGAATGCGGTCGAATCGCCGCCCAGGCCCTGCGGACCGACGCCGAGCAGGTTCACCGCTTCGGAGAGCTCGGTCTCGAGCTTGGCGCCCTCGGAATCCGAGCATTGCGTTCCAAGTGCACGCGTCGCGGCGATCTTGGCCAGGTGGACGCACAAGTCCGCGGTGCCGCCGATCCCGACGCCGATGATCGTCGGCGGGCAGGTCTTGCCACCGGCGTCGAGCACGCAATCCACCACGAAAGTCTTGATCGCATCGACGCCCTCGGCGGGAAGCGCCATCTTGAGCCAGGAGTTGTTCTCGGAGCCGCTGCCCTTGGGAATCATTTCCACCTTGACGCCCTCGGCCGCGTCGCCGTGATCGATATGAATCACCGGAACGCCGATGCCGCACGAGGTGTGCTCGTTCTTGCGCGTCAACGGATGCACGATCGACGAGCGCAGCGGATGCTCGCGCGTCGCACGCTCGCAACCCTTGCGTATCGCCGCCTTGAGCGCCGTGCCATCGCCGTCGCCGAATTGAACGCCCCGGCCGATGGTCACGTTGTAGATCGGGATTCCCGTATCCTGGCAGAGCAGATTGTCGGTTGCCTCGGCAACCGAGATGTTCTTGATCATCGTCCCCAGAACGTTCTGCGCCGTCGACGCGGTCTCCTTTGCCGCCAGCGCGTCGAAGCCGCGCTTGACGTCGGGAGGCAGGATCTTCAGCGCCCGGATGTAGAGCTCTTTGGCGACGTTCTCGATGGTTTTCGGGTCGATGCGCATGGCGTTAACGTATCTCTACACGGGCTTTAAAACAAATTGAGCGCGAATGCCAGCGCGCAACACGCCGCGGCGCCGCCGGCGGCGGCGAGCAACATTCCCTGCGCTCCGCGCTGCCAGCCGACAAACTCGATAAAGAGCAGCCTCAAGCCCCCGGTCAGGTGCGCCGCAAGCAGCGCCACCACCGCGACTTCGGACGCCTTGACCCAGGGGCGGTCGGTCCAGGCAAGGAAACCGTCCAGCGACGCGTCGCCCGACAGCGCCGTCCCCAGCGCCAGGAAGTGCAAGGGCAGAAAGAGCGCCAGCAGGATACCCGTGACGCGATGCACGATCGACGCCCAATACGCCGGATGATCGCGATTGCGCCAGGTGTGGAGCGTCATAGCGTCACCGCGGCCACCGCGAGCCCACCCAGCGCCAGCACCAGCACGCCGATGGCGACGCAGCAGGCATCGGCGGCACGCCCGCGCCATTGCAGCCATTCTCCGGCCACGGTGCGCAATCCGATCGGTGCGTGAATCGCCACCGCAAGCACGAACACGCCATAAAACATCGCCCACCCGACATTGCCGCGCGTGCGGCCGAGAATCTCGGTCGCGCTTAGACCACCCCTGACCGCGACGATCATGGTGGCAAGATGGACGAGAACACACAGTGCGAGCAACGCGGCAGTCGCACGCTGCGCGATCCACAGCATCGTTTCCGAGCGCGCGCTCACAGCTCTCCCTTGAGCGCGGCGCGCGCGGTCGCGCGCTTGAGTCCGGCGATGGACGCTGTGGGCGACAAGAGCTTCGGACAACGCTCGGTGCAGGTCGACTGCGTGTGGCACGCGTGACAGCCGGCATCGCCGGCGACCGCGGCAAGCCGCACGGCCTGATCGCCATCGCGGCTGTCGTTGACGAGCGTCCACGCACGGTTGAGCGCCGCCGGACCCAGATAGGCGGGATTCCAGGCCACGACATCGCACGACGCATAGCAGATACCGCAGCCGATGCACTCGATGGCGGCATCAATTTCCTTCCGGGCGGGCGATGTGGGAACGACGCGCGCGAAATCGTCGCGGCGTGTCGCCGTAGGCGAGAACTGCCCTTTCGCCCGCGCCCACTTGTCGAAGAACTCGCGCATGTCGGTCACCAGGTCACGGACGATCGGCAGGTTGGCCAGCGGTGCGATCTCCAGGCGGTTATTCTGCGCGACCTTGGCCACGTGGGTCCGGCAGCTCCAGCGCGCCTTGCCATTGACGGTCATCGCGCACGAGCCGCACATGCCGACGCGGCAGGCGAAGCGGTACGCGAGCGTCGGGTCCAGCCGCCGCTGAATCCACGTAACCACGTCGAGCACCGTTTGCGAATCCTGACGCGGGACCTCATAGCGCCGGTACGCTCCTTGCGCGCCGCCGCGCCAGACGTCTACATCGAGATTAAAGCTCACTGGCACTAGGTCCTCGGAGCACCGTGATACAGCCGTACCGTATGTTGCGCTTCGGCGAAGAAGAGCCATCGCTCGGCCAGCAATCCGGCCAGACAGACGATCGCCGCCAGCCACGCCGCCGGCGCATTGGTGGCGCCGGACACGATCCACGCGGCAGGAACACCGAAGCCGGCGGTCAGCGCGGCGAGGCGCAGCGCGAGAGCATTGCGGCGCGCCAGCACGAAGCCGAACTCGTCGGTGAGAAAAGTCCCGTGCGAATGTCCGACGTCGAACAGCCGTGCCCGCGCGACCGTCATTCCCGGCGACCGCTTGCCCTTATTTGCGTACTCATTTGCGTACTTATTTGGGTACTCATTTGGGTATTGCGGCACGCCGATCGCACGTTCGAGCGTTGGCGCATCGCGCGCGCCGGCGGAAATCGCCTGCCAGTGCCCTATTTTCGCAATCAGCGCCGCAATGCCGAGCCCGCCGGCGAGCCAGCCCAAGGATCGCACCTGCGCCGCGTGGACCCGCGCCAATCCAAGCAGCAGAACCGCGCCGGACCAATGGCCCAGCAGCAAATAATTGACCGGCGTCCACGCGCTGTACCACTGGCGGATGGGCTTGAGGCTTGCATAGATCATCGCGGTCGAAACCAGCACCGCCCACGAAAGCAGGGCGACGAAGAGCGCCGCCAGTGCGCGCAACGCGCCATCCTCGTCCGTCCAGACGAGTAAGCCGTACCCGAACGCCACCGGGGCAAGGCACGCCGCGAAAACCGCCTCGCGTGACAGCCATGAGGTGCGAAATCGCGAGAACGCACGCCAGGCATTCGAAGGCTTGGCGAGGTGCAGCACCGACGAGGCGAGGCCTGCCGCGACAAGCGTCAACGCGAGGGCAATGCCCTGCATCAGCGCATCCGATGGCAGCGCGTGGTCGAGCAAGTCGCCGAGCGCAAGCAGTGCAAGCAGGCCCAGCCCCGCGCCGGAGCTCACGGTAAAGAAAATGATGCTGAGCGACGGCTTCATGGCGAGTTAGCCGCGCTTTAGCGGCGGATGACCGGGCTCGCCAGGCTCGCGAGCCCGCGTTCGAGGAGCGCCTTCACGTCGTCGGCTCCGATCACCGGCTTCAACTCGCGCGGCGGCAGGTACTGATTGACCGGGGCGTATCCCAGCTCGGGCATCAAGCCGAAGCCGCCGCGCTCGGCAGTCAGGCGCGATACTTCCGATGCTGGATCGTCGAAGTCGCCGAAGAACCGGGCATGCGTGGGACAGGCGAGCACGCACGCCGGCTGGCGCTCCTCGGGCGGCAACAGCTCGTCGTTGATGCGATCGACGCAAAGCGTGCACTTTTTCATCGTACCCGTCGCGGTGTCGAGCTCGCGCGCACCGTAGGGACACGCCCAGGCGCAAAGGTTGCAGCCCATGCACTTGTCCTGATCGACGAGCACGATGCCGTCGTCACGCTTGTACGATGCACCGGTCGGGCAGACGGTCACACAGTCCGCGTCGGCGCAGTGCATGCAGGACATCGGGAAATTGATGGTCTTGCTTGCCGGGTATTCGCCAAGCTCGTAATGCCGCACGCGATTGAACCAGACACCGGACGGCTCAGCGCCGAAGGGCTGGTAATCGGAAAGCGGGCCGCTTACCGGCGACGAAGCGTTCCATTCCTTGCACGCGGTCGCGCAGGCGTGACAGCCCACACAGGTGTCGAGATCGATGACGAGGCCGAGTCTCACGATGCGGGCTCGGTGTGATAGCGCCAGGTGGACGGCCGCCGGCCTTTATCGCCGGGCAGGCGCTTCGACACCGGGAATTTTGGCCAGATCCCGGTCTCGCCGACAGCGCACTTGCTGACGTTCACGCGCAGGTCGAACCACGCGGCCTGGCCCGTGACCGGGTCCGAGTTGGTAAGCCTGCGATCATCGGCGCGGCCTTTGGGCAACAACTCCGAGATCAGGTGATTGAGCAGGAAGCCCGCGGTCGCTTCCGAAGCGTCTTCGTCCAGCCCCGCCGTTCCGGCCTGCCTGCCGATGGCGTTCCAGGTCCAGACGGTGTTCGCCTCGACGCCTTCCATGGTCTTCAGCTGGCAGCGCAAGCGGCCGTGGTGCGACTCGACCCACACCCAATCGAAATCGCCAAGCCCGAGCCGCGCGGCGGTGCCGCGATTCATGTAAAGGTAATTCTCGGAGATGATTTGTCGCAGCCACGCATTTTGCGAGTCCCACGAGTGGTACATCATCATCGGACGCTGGGTGATCGCGTGCAAGGGGTACTTGTCGCGCGACAGACGTGCGCTTTCGAGCGGCTCGTACCAGAACGGCAAGGGGTCGAAATATTTGGCCAAACGCTCCTGGTCCGTCGGCGATGAAGGCTGCGGCCCGTCGTACAGGCCCTGCCCGGCGAGCCGGAATTTCTGCAGCGGCTCGGAATACATCTGCATGATCACCGCCACGGGCGGCGTGCCGAACAGCGCGTGCTTTTCCGCGAACTCGAGGTAGTCCTTGTTCGCGAACCGGTAGTAGCGCATGTTCTCCGGCCATGGATAGGAGAAGAATGACTGGTTCTCAATGTACTTTTCCCACTGCTTCGGATTCGGCGCGCCGCGTAAGTGGGATTCGCCATCGGCGCCGCGCCAGCCGGCCAGAAAGCCGATACCCGGGAATTTTTCGTAGTTGACGATGAAATCCTTGTAGTCGCTAAATTTGCGCGAGCCGTCTTCGCGGGTAAACGCCGGAAACTTGAGCCGCGACGCGAGCTCGACCAGCACCTCCTGCCAGGGCCGAACGTCGCGGTCGAGCGCGATCACCGGATGACGGATGGCATCGGCCGCCGCATCCGGCTCGGAAATCGGACGGTCGAGGAGCGAGATCGCGTCGTAGCGCTCGAGGTAGGTGGTATCGGGAAGCACGAGATCGGCGAAATTGACCGTCTCGGAATGGAACGCGTCGACCACCACCAGGAACGGGATCGCGTATTCGCCGCGCTCGTCCTTGCGCACCAGCATTTCGCGCACTTCGCCGGTGTTCATGGTCGAGTTCCAGGCCATGTTGGCCATGAACAGCAGCAAGGTGTCGATCGGGTACGGGTCCCGATTCGCCGCATTGGTGATGACCATGTGCATCAGGCCGTGCGGCGACAAGGGCGTCTCCCAGGAATAGGCCTTGTCGATGCGCAGCGGCCTGCCGTCCTTGTCGATCACCAGATCTTCGGGCCGAGTCGGATTGCCGTTGGGCATGCGTTTCAGCGGCGTGTCGGGAGCGAAAATGATCGCCGGGTCATTTTCAGGCAGCGTGCGCATGGGAATGCGCCGCGGATACGGCGCCCGCGCGCGGAAGTTGCCCGGTCCGTCGAGCGCACCGAGCAGCATCTGGATCAGGTGCAGCGCGCGGCAGGTGTGAAAGCCGTTGGAGTGCGCGGAAATCCCGCGCATGGCGTACATCGCCACCGGGCGGCCGACGACTTTGTCGTGCGTCCGTCCATACATGTCGGTCCAGCTGATCGGCAGCTCAACCGCTTCGTTGAACGCGACATGCGCCATCTCGTAGGCGATGCGGGTGATGGTCTCCGCCGCAATGCCGCACTCCTCGGCCACCCGTTCCGGCGAATAGCGCTCGTCGAGATAACGCTCGGCGGCGAGCGAAAAGACACTCTTGGCGATCCGGCCGTCATCGAGCTTGACCGTCGCGAACAGCGCCGGCGCGATCTCCGACTCCAGGCCATTGACCAGCCGCTGTGCCTGCTGGTCCCACACCAGCGGATGGTCTTCGGCATCGCGCGCGAACAATCCATCGCCGGCGATGCCGGGCGTTTGCACCACAAGCCATGGCGCGTTGGTGTAGCGGATCAGGAATTCCCAATCGATCAGACCGCGCTTGAGCAGGACGTGCACGATCGCCAGCGCGAGCAAGCCGTCGGTCCCGGGACGAATCGGCAGCCATTCGTCGGCGATGGCGGAGTATCCGGTGCGCACCGGGTTGATCGACACGAACTTGGCGCCGCGGCGCTTCAATTTTTCGAGGCCGATCTTGATCGGGTTCGACGAATGATCTTCGGCCACGCCCCACAACAGAAAGTATTTGGCGTGGTCCCAATCGGGGGCGCCGAACTCCCAGAAGGAATAGCCGATGGTATACAGACCGGCCACCGCCATGTTCACCGAACAGAATCCGCCGTGCGCCGCCCAATTGGGCGTGCCGAACTGCTGCGCCCACAGGCCCGACAGCGCCTGCATCTGGTCGCGCCCGGTGAAGAACGCGAGCTGGGTCGGATTGGTCGAACGAATCTTCTGCAAGCGCGTCGCAAGGATTTCGAGCGCCTCGTCCCATTCGATCTCGACGAAGTCCGCCGCGCCGCGCTCGCTACCGGGCTTTCGCTTCAGCGGCTTCCTGAGCTTCGCGGCGGAATATTGCTTCATGATCCCGGCGGAGCCCTTGGCGCACAACACGCCTTTGTTCACCGGGTGGTTCAGGTTGCCCTGAATGAAGCGCACCCTGTTGCTCTCGACGGTGACCTTGATACCGCAGCGGCACGCGCACATGTAGCACGTCGTGAAGTGCGTCTGCTGGTGTGAACGCTTATCGAACGCGATGGTACGGGTCATGAGCGCATCCTGCCGTGGCCGGCGGATCGCGACGAGAGGGTGAGACGTGTCGACAGTATAAAGGATCGCCAGCGGGGCGATCGATGAGCCGCGAATGCGCGCACGCGCACATCCGGGCATCGAAGAGCCCTTGCGCTCGGCGTCGCACCCGCAAGCGCAACGCAACGCGTCAGACAAGAGCCGCCCAAAGCGACCGCATCACGCCCAGGACGGCGATCGCGGCGAGCACGCCCAGCATGGCGCGGCGAAATTGCGATTCGGTCGCGCGGGCGAAGCCGTGGCGTCCGATCATGATGCCGATCAGCATCGGGATCATCAGCCAGACCGCCCACAACAGTGTGCCGCGATGGACGAGCCCGCGCTGTCCTGCCCACAGCAACGCGTACGAGGCGCTCAGGAAGAAAAGCGTGATCAGCGTCGCTCGCAGCCGCGCCGCCGGCAAGGACGTTGTGAACAACATCGTGGCGGCGATCATTCCTCCGAGCGAGGACAAGCCGGACATGAACCCGGCCACGAGACCGGTTCCGAGTCGAACGCCGATGCCATCGCCCCAGCTCGGGCGGAAACCGGAGAGAAGCGTCAACGCCATGACCAGGATGATCGTCGATACCGCCAGACGCAGCGGCAGCTCGGGCAGGATCGACAGGCACCACACGCCGAGCGGCACCGAAATCGCGTAGCCGGCGATCAGCGGCCAGATCCAGCGCCAGGACACATGCGGCCAGACCGAGCGCAGCAGGGAAATGCTGGCCACGATCTCCAGCATCATCGCTGCCGGAACGATGCTCTGGGGCGAGAGCCAGAGCGACATGCCGGCAACGATGAATGCCGACAGCCCGAAGCCGGAGAAACCGCGGACGAATCCTGCGAATAGCGCGAACCCCATCGCGTACAGGACAACGGGCAGCGGCCCCGGCAACAGCGACGCACTGATCATCCATCAATCCCGGTCGCTGCCCGCGGACTAGGTCACAACTTGTCCAGCGCCGTGGCAGGCGTCCATTCACCGGCCGAAGCACCTTGCAAGGATTCGATGCGATTCACGAACGCGGTCGCTATGCCGTCGGCCGGGTACGCCGCGAGCAGTTGCCGCCAAAGTGCGAGGCTCTGGTCCAAGGCACGCCGGCTGAAGGCGTCGAGCGCTGCTCGCGACAGGTCGGCAAGTGGCTGGTCCGCGCAAGGCGTGAAGATCATGACGGCGTCGGTGCGCCCCTTGACCACGACCGAGTCGACCGGCCGGAGTGGCACTCGCCCTTTGAGTTGCCGCGCCGTCGCCTCGCTCAACAGGATCGACGTGCCATAAGCCTTGTTGGCGCCTTCCAGACGAGAGGCAAGGTTGACTGCATCTCCGATCGCCGTGTAGGCAAAACGCGCGCGCGATCCGACATTGCCGACGATGACGTTGCCGGTGTGAATCCCGATCCGCATCGACATCGGCCGGGCACCCTTGGTAGCGAGCCGGCGCGCCAGCGCGGCGAAGCGATCCTGCATGTCCATCGCGGCCTGCAACGCATGTTCGGCGTGTTGCTCATCCGGCAGCGGCGCGCCCCAGAACGCCATGATGCCGTCGCCGATGTACTTGTCGACCGTCCCGCCGTGACGGTAGATCACCGTGCTCATCGCGTCGAAATACTTGCCCAGCACTGCGACGACGGCACGCGGCTCCAACTTCTCGGACATGGTCGTGAAGTTCGCCAGGTCGGCAAACAACAAGGTCAGCTCGCGCTCCTCGCCGCCCAGTTCGAGCAATTCCGGCTGCTCGATCAAGCGATTGACGACTTCCGCCGGAACGTATTGGGCGAAGGCGCGCTTGGTTTCCTGCGCACGCTGCCGCTCGGTGAGGAATCCGACAGCGGTCTGCACGATGAACAGAAACGCCGCCGCCAGGATGGGAAGCAGGGGTGACAGCCAGGCGCCGTACTGGGCGAACAGTACATAGCTGACCGCCAGCAGCGCAACACTGATGGCCATCAATGTCGCGAAAGTCACCGCCGGGCTGCGGCGAAGGCCGACAAGCCCGACCCCAAGGACAAGCAAACCCGCGACCATCGTATTGACCGTCTGCGAGGCAGGGACGAGCGCGCGATCCTGAAGAAGATTCGAGATGATGTTCGCGTGAATCTCGACGCCGGGAATCACGCCGCCCTCTGAATCGAGAAACGGCGAGTTGTACAAGTCGGCCTGCTTGCGCGTAACCTCCGGCGAGGCGTGTACATCCAGACCGATCAGGACGATCTTGTCCTTGAAGAAGCCGGCAGGAAGCAGTCCAGGCACCAGCGCCTGATAGTAGTGAACGGTCGGAAAGCTTCCATGAGGCCCCTCGTAGCGGATCAGTGACTGCGTGTCGGCTGACGCCGGTGCGGCGCCCTGGCGCGCGAGACGCACGATGACTGGGTCGAAGCCGTCGGCAAACGACGGCATCATGCGCACGACGAAATCCGCGTCCGGGTCGACGCCGACTTCACCCGTATGCGCGCCGGCCGCAACCAACTCCGGCATCGGCTCGACCAGCGTCCACTCGAGGCTTACCGACGTCTGCGACTTTTCGCGCGTCTTGGCCAATACGACATTACGCGCACTGCGGATCGCGTCGGCCATGCGAGCGTCGTCCGCCGCGGTGGTAGGCTCGGCAAAAATCAGGTCGAACGCAACGACAAGCGCTCCGTCGCGCGACGCGCGCTCGATCAGATCGGCGTGGGTGCGCCGCGGAAACGGCCAGTGCAGACCCAGCTCCCGGAACGACGGCTCGTCGATGGCGACAATGACAAGCGGCGTCTCGCCAGGACCCCGCGCCGCGAGTGCGGTATAGACGTCGAAGGTCTTGAACTCGAGCTGGCGCCATTGCGGCGTGAAACCGAGCAACCACAGTGCCGCGAGCGCAACGACCGCGACAACCGCCTCGACGATGCGCCGGCGAGCGCTGGATTGCAGTAGGCTGCTAGAAACGATAGCGGACATCGACGATGTAACGTTCCTGAGCGCTCTTGCTGCCCAGGTTCAGTGCCGCGGCACCGAAGATCCAGCGCTTGTCGGGTGTTTCCCAGAAGGCGACCACCTGGCCGTTCCAATCCGCGGGCAGCGCGCTCGCTTCGGTGTTGTCGCGGTCGACGAAGCGCCGCGAGCGATACACGGCGCGTGCGCTGAAGTAAATGTGCTGCGCGGTCACCCAGGTCATTCCGGCGGAGAAGAAATCGCGCGGCGTAAACGGGATCTTGGCGATCCCCGTCGCAACAGTGAGATTGCCCGCGTCGTCCTTGTAGTAGATGTCGGCTTGGTTTCGCGCGCGCATGTATTTCGCGGCAATCGAAAGCGTCGGAGTCAGAATCCGGTTGACCGTGATACCCGTGGACGTGGTGCGTCCGGCATCGAAATCGGTGGTCCCCTCCGCGAGGTCGACCGCGGTGACGTTCGAGGTCTGCGCGTTGCGCAGCAGGTCGACGAACTCGATCTGCGGCGTCGGGATGCGAAATCCCGACTGGCCGAGGTTGCGGACCTTTTCGTAGTCGATGAATCCACCCACCGCGGTCAGGTCGTCGGGCTCGAAGTGCACCTGCACAACGCCACGTTTCGCGTTGCCGCCGGCTCCGACGAGGCGATCTTCGAGCTCGATCCCGGCGGTGGCGACCGGGGCGAGGGTGCTCACCGAAGCGGGCTGTGTCCATTGCTGCCAGGCCGCGCGAACGACGACATTTCCCGGCTTGAATACGAAGCCCAGGCGCGGATTCCATCGCCCGTCGGTGACGCTCGCGAGCGTTCGCTGGGTGGCCGGTATGGTGATGTCGTTGAAGGTGATCAACGCTGCCTGGAAGTCGTCGATGTTCTGTCTGAATTGCTGCCAGAACAGATCGCCCTGCAGCGACAGCGCCGGCGAGACGTCCTTGGTATACGAGAGGTAGCCTTGACGGGAGCGCAGTCTCACCTCGCGGTTATCGAGAAAGCCGATGCCGAGATTGCCGCTTGGCGTAATGACGACGCGGGCCTGTAAGAACGTCGCCGCCCGCAAATCCCGTGCCGTTTCCGCGCCGAAGGCAAGATGATCGGTCGGCGTGAAGTCCATGGTGTGCCGCGCCTGGTATTCCTCCGGGCGAGCGCTGAAGCTCGATGACGCGCCGTTGGCGGACGTCGCATCCTCGCTGGGCACGAAATAGCGGTCGAAGGAGCGAAGCTCGTTGGTACGCCCGAACTTGAGCCAGGTCATCGACGTCGGCGAAAAGCGGAAGCTCGCTCCGAC
>DASZZK010000315.1:0-11774 GCA_035544975.1 Casimicrobiaceae bacterium
GGCCGGGATCGCGCAGCGCAAGCAGCGGCCGCTGGGCATCGATCTGGATCCGCAAGCGCATCTGTCCGGCATCTTCGGCATACGACCGCGATTGGCAGACGAGTCGGTCTATTCGTTTTTCATGCGCCAGCGCCCGCTAGGCGACGTGTCCCAGATCACCGACAGCGGCGTCATCCTCTGCCCCGGCCATCTGGAGCTGACCAAGCTCGACACCTTGCTCGGCAAGGGCGTGAACGTTGTCACCCGCCTGCGCGCCGCGCTCAAGGCGCCGGATATCGCCCGGGGCTCGGTGGTGATTGATTGCTGCCCCCTGCTAGGTATCCTGTCGCTCAACGCCATCTTTGCCTGCGACCTGATCGTCATCCCGGTCTCGGCCGACTACCTCGCGCTTCAGGGCGCGCAGCAGGTAGAGCGAAGTCTCAACGCGCTGGAGCCGGTGTTCAAGCGGCGATTGCCGCGACGATACCTGCTGACCCGCTTCGACGCGCGCCGCAAAATGAGCTCGGAAGTCGCGGACCTGATGGCGATGGCTTTTCGCACCGACGAAATCTGCGCGACACGAATCGCCGAGAATGTGAGCCTGGCGGAGAGTCCCGCACGCCAGCTCGA
Organism: Casimicrobiaceae bacterium; assembly: GCA_035544975.1. Lineage (GTDB taxonomy): Bacteria > Pseudomonadota > Gammaproteobacteria > Burkholderiales > Casimicrobiaceae > PALSA-1003. The sequence continues at coordinate 610 of DASZZK010000315.1, forward strand.
TGTGTTCCGACATGCGCCGCAGAGCCGCGGCGCACGCGATTACCTGGCGCTGGTGGAAGAGCTAGTGGGTGCCGGATTTGTTGCGTAACGTCGACCGAGCGACACCGGTCACGGTGGCGGGCTCGTTGCTGATCATGCCGATAACGCCTTCGAGATCGAGCGGATCGCTGCGACGAACGGTCTCGAAGTTGCAGGCGATGATCTCGCAATGATGGTACATCTGGCGCAGGCGACGCTCCGCATCCTGCCGATTGGCGGCCATGATGCAAATATTGTCGACACGCTGGCCGCTGCGCGTTTTGATGTTGAAGCCGAAGCGGATCATTACGATTCCCTCCCGGTCTTGCGCCTTCGCTCAATCCGCCTTTGCCGCCCCTTTCTTACCACTTCAGGGGCTTATCGGCTCGGGTTGCGATGATAGCTTACTGTCGAATGCAAATATCGTTCCGCCGACCTGTTCAGGATCAATGAGCCCTTTGGAACTTGGACCGCCTGGCCTAGCGGTCGAGCCCGGAGAAACATGGCTTCATGGCGCGCTGGCGAAAATGGGGCTAGTAAGTGCTCACAGCGAAATGGCTGTCACGGCGCTCGCGGGCGGCGTCTCGTCGGACATCTATCGCGTCGACCTGCCCTCCGGCGTCACCGTTTGCGTCAAACGGGCGCTCCCCAAGCTCAAGGTAGCGGCGGAATGGCGGGCGCCCGTCAGCCGCAATCGATGGGAAGCCGAGTGGATGCGGGTCGCGGGAGAGATCACGCCGTCGGCGGTTCCGAGGCTCTTGGGCGAGGACCGCGACACGGGGTGCTTCGCCATGGAATTTTTCCCACCCGAGCGCTTTCCGACGTGGAAGGCGCTGCTCTCGGCCGGGACCATCGATACGGCGGACGCGGCACGGGTCGGCGACACGCTGGGCCGCATTCACGCCGCAACCGCGGATTGCGCCGGTGTCGCCGCACGCTTCGCGACCGACGACATCTTCTACGACATCCGGCTCGAGCCTTATCTCGTCGCGACGGGACAGGCACACCCGCGGTTGGCGGCCCGGCTGGGAGAGCTGGTTGAGACGACGCGCCGCACCAAGCACACCCTGGTTCACGGCGACTTCAGCCCGAAGAATATCTTGTGCGGGCCCTCCGGCCCGGTCATCGTCGACGCGGAATGCGCGTGGTTCGGCGATCCCGCGTTCGATCTCGCGTTTGTGTTGAATCACCTGCTCCTCAAGGGTGCGTGGCACCCGCAATGGAAGGCGCGATACGTCGACGCTTTTCAAGCGCTTTGCGGCGCTTACTTTTCTCATGCGATATGGGAACCCTCCGATCGACTGGAGGCGCGCGTGGCCGCACTGCTGCCCGCGCTGTTGCTGGCGCGCATCGACGGCAAATCCCCGGTGGAATACATCACCAAGCCGGCCATCAAGGATCGCGTGCGGGCATTCGCGGCCGCCCTTCTGGCGCTTCCTTCATCGAGACTCGAAAGCATCGGCGAGCTCTGGGCGAAAACGAACGACTGGCCGGAAAGGAACTGCCGGCCGGAAGAGGACCGCGCCTGACATGGACAGCGAGATTCTCTCGATTCGCGGCCGGCGGGTCTGGGATTCTCGCGGCCGTCCGACGGTCGAGGCGGAAGTGAGACTCGCGACCGGTGCCGTCGGTCGCGCGATCGCGCCGGCAGGCGCCTCCCGCGGATCGCGCGAGGCGGTCGACCTCCGCGACGGTGGAGAAGCACTCGGAGGCAACGATGTCACGCACGCGGTGGGCAACGTCAACGGCGAAATCGCGGAGGCGCTCACCGGTTTCGACGCGCACGATCAAGCCGCTGTCGACGCCACGCTCGTTGCGCTCGACGGCACGCCGGATAAGACGCGGCTCGGTGGCAATGCCATGGTGGCGGTATCGCTTGCCGTCGCGCAGGCGGCGGCCGCGTCCGAAGGCCTTGCGTTATGGCGCTATCTGGCTGGCGACGGGCCCGTCTCACTGCCCTTGCCCGAGATACAGATCTTCGGCGGCGGCGCTCACGCGGGCAGACGCATCGATCTCCAGGACCTGATGGTGATTCCGATGTCGGCGACGTCCTTTAGCGAAGCGCTGTGCGTGAGCGCCGAGGTGTACCGCGCCGCCGGCGCCTTGATGCACGAGGCAGGCACGCGCTTCGGCGTTGCCGACGAAGGCGGCTATTGGCCGCAGTTCGCAAGCAACGAAGACGCGCTGACCATGCTCGTGCGCGCGATCGAGCGCGCAGGCTACTCGCCCGGGGACGAGGTCGCCATCTCGCTGGACATCGCCGCTTCGGAGCTCGTTCGCGACGGCCACTATCGCTTTGATCTCGATGACCGCGATTTCGACAGCGACGGCATGGCAGAAGTCCTGCTCGGCTGGCTCGATCGTTTTCCGGTGGTGGCGATCGAGGATCCCTTCGCCGAGGACGACCGCGATGCATGGATTCGATTTGCGAGCGCCGCGGGCCGGCGCGTGCAGATCATCGGTGACGACTATCTGACCACAAACGCGGCGCGTGTCGACGCGGCGGCAGCCGATCGGGCCTGCAATGCCGTCTTGCTCAAACCGAATCAGGCAGGCACGCTGAGCGAAACCTTGGCCGCGCGGGACGCCGCTCTCCGGGCGGGCTTTGGCACCATTATTTCAGCGAGATCCGGCGAGACCGAAGACGTCGCCATTGTCCATCTTGCCGTCGGATGGAACGCCGGCCAGATCAAGGTCGGCTCGTTCGCGCGCGGCGAGCGAACGGCGAAATGGAACGAAGGATTGCGGATCGAAGAAGCGTCTGGCGCGCGTTACGCCGGCGCGGCGGCGCTGCGGCGCGCTTGGTCCCGGTAGTGCCGTTGAATCGGTGGCCGGTCCGGCGCACAATCGCGCCAGCCCACATTTTCAGAATCTTCTCCGGAGGCCTTCAATGTTCTGTGGACAATGCGGTCAACGTATCGCCGACGGCGCCAAGTTCTGTTCCCACTGCGGAGCGGCGGCGCCAGCGTCCCCAGCGGCAAGTCCGTCGCAGGCCGCACCGGCCCCGACGATTTCGCCTCCGCCACACGTGCCGGCCGCACCAGACGCTCCGACAACAACGAGCGCGCCGCAGCCCGCGGTCGCACCCTCCGTATCCATTCCGAGCCCGCCCCGTCCGCCGGTAGAGCCTGCCGCCTCGTTCGGAAGCATGCCGCCATCGCCGCCGCCCCACGCCGTATCGGGCGGACCCGCCGATCCTTTGCCGCGCTTCGACGCGGCCATGGCCCACGGAATATTCGCGCGGATCAAGGGAATACTGCTGTCGCCTTCGACCGAGTGGCCGCTGATCGCGGCGGAGCCGAAAACCGCCGGCGAGATCTACATGGGGTACGTATTGCCGCTGGTGGCGATCGGCGTCGTGGCGACACTTATCGGCAGCACCCTGATCGGGGTCAGCGTGCCCTTCGTCGGCATGGTCAGGACCGGCATCGTCGCCGCGGTGCTCACCGCTGTGCTCCAATTTGTTTTCGCCTTTCTCATCGTGTGGCTGATTTCATGGCTGGTCGACGTTCTGGCACCGACGTTCGGCGGTCAGCGCGATTCGCTGCGAGCGTTGAAGGTCACCGCATACAGCTACACCCCGGCGTGGGTCGCGGGTGTTTTCCACCTCATTCCGATGCTGGGCGTTCTCGCCTTCATTGCCGGACTGTATGGCTTGTATCTGCTCTATCTCGGCCTGCCGGTGCTGATGCACTGCCCGAAGGACAAGTCCGTCGGCTACACCATCGTCACCGTTCTCTGCGCAATCGTCATGGCGGTCGTGATCGGTGTGCTGAGCGCCTGCGCGATCGGCGGGCTTAGCCTGCTCGGCCTGGGCGCATTGGGCAAGTTCAGCTCTCATAGCGACACCGCCGCGGACACCACCATTGCCGCCGGCGCGCTCTCGAACATCTTTGGCGGGAAATCAGAGGCCGATCGCGCGCGCGTGGGCGACGCGATCAGCAAGCTCGGGCGTATGGGTGAAGAAGCGGAACGCGCCGAAAAGGCGGCGCGGGCTTCCGGCGCGACGGACCCGCAGGGAGCGGGCGGCTCGGCAGTCGACATGAACACCGCGCTCAACGCGGTAGGACAGATCATGACCGGCGGCAGGGATGTCAAGCCGGTCGATTTTCACCGCCTCAAGGACATGCTGCCCGAAAGGATTGGTGGGCTGAAGCGCACCGAAGCTTCCGGTCAGAGCGGCGAAGCCATGGGCATCAAGGGCTCGAGCGCGACGGCGCGCTATAGCGACGGTGCGAACGCCAGCCTCGAGGTGGAGATCTCCGATCTGGGGTCGTTGTCGGGCCTCGCCGCTCTCGCGGGGAAGTTCGATCCGACCATGGAAAAGGAAACCAGCACTGGCTATGAGCGCACAACCAAGGTCAACGGCCAACTTGTCCATGAACGCTACGACCGCCGCGACAAAAGCGGAGAAGTCAGCGTCATCCTCAACAATCGCTTTAGCGTGACCGTGAATGGCTCGGGCGTGGACGCCAGCGTTCTTACCGGCGCGCTGAAGGAGCTCGACCTGGCGAAGCTCGCGACCATGACGGCCGCGAACTAGGTCCGTCGCCGCGACTGAGTTGCGACTCGGTTACCCCACGGCTACCACTCACGCAAGCAGAAACGCCGCCAGCTCCGCGAATCCTGCACCGGCTTCGCCGACCGTTACGTATTTCGGCGGCGTGGCGATCGCGTCAGTGAAGGCATGCACGTTCGCGACGCCGATTGAATAGCTGAAAAAGTCGAACATGGGCGCGTCGTTCGGCGAGTCCCCGATAAAAATACATCGCTGCTGTTCGCCGTCGAGATCGATGCCGAACTGCTCGGCAAGCAACATACGCGTCATCGCCAGCTTGTCATAGCTGCCGAACCATCCGTTGACGTGAATCGAGGACACCTTGGCGCTCATGCCTTCGCTCCGCATCGTCGCTACAATGCGCTCGACGTCCTCGCGCGAAAGCGCCGCGACGTCCTCACAGTAATCGATCGCGATGTCGGTTTCGCGGTACTGCTGATCCGACGCGAGCGCGCAACCGGGAATCTCGCGCATGATTTTCTCGGCGATCGCGGCCAGCCGCTGGCGATTGCGTTTTCTTTCGGCCTCATCCGCGGCAAAGCGCTTTTTCAAGGCGCGTGCGCCGTCATCGTGCCTCATGTATAGCGCGCCATTCTCGCCGACCACCGCGTCGACTGGCCACATGCGCGCGATGTGGTCGCACCAGCCCGCCGGCCGTCCGGTCACCGGAATGACCAGATATCGAGCGGCGTGAAGCGCTTCCAGCGCCGCATACGTTTCAGCGGTGATCCGCCCTCGCGTCGACAGCGTGTCGTCGATGTCGGTGAGTACACAGCGGATATTCCGCCGTGCAGTGTCAGGGAGCGCGGCGAGCGGCTTCATGGCGTCGGAAGGGGTACGCCGCCCGGCCTTTCGCGCAAATAATGCGACACCGCTTCGCGCTCGCCCGGAGTCATGTGCAAGCCGCACTTGGTGCGCCGCCAGAGAATATCCTCCCCGCCCGTCGCCCATTCCTGTGCGATCAGGTACTCGATCTCGGCCGCGAACAAGGTATCGCCGAAATGACGGCCCAGATCCGCGACCACGGTGGCGTTACCCAGAACGCGCGGCGAACGGGTTCCGTGGCGGCGAGCCAGCGCCCGAAGCAGCCGAGGATCGAGCGAGGCGTATCGCGCGTTGAGCTCTCGCTCATACGCTGCGAGGTCGCCGCGCACCATGTCGCCGCCGGGCAAAGGCTCGGTCTTGGTCCACGGCCGTTTCATTTCCGGAAAGAAAGGGGCGAGCTCCGAGAGCGCCTGTTCGGCGAGGCGGCGATAGGTAGTGATCTTGCCGCCGAAAATGGACAACAGCGGCGCGATGTCGTCGGCGTCGAGCTTCAGCACGTAGTCGCGCGTAACCGCGGCGGGATCGGTGGAGCCGTCGTCGTACAGCGGCCGCACGCCGCTATAGGTCCAGACGACGTCCCCGGGCGCGATCGGCCTGGCCAGATACGCGCTGGCGGTAGCGCACAGATACGCGATCTCTTCACTCGATATTTCGGGACGCTCGTACTCCTCGACTGGAATATCGGTGGTCCCGATCAGCGAAAATTGGTCTTGATACGGGATCACGAAAACGATCCGGTTGTCGGAATTCTGCAGGATGTACGCGTGCTCTTCCTGATGGATGCGAGGAACGACGATGTGGCTCCCCTTCACGTGTCGTACCCGCGCTTGGGCCGGCTCGGCGCTCACTTCGTCCTGCACCTGCTTCACCCACGGTCCGGCGGCGTTGACGAGCGCCCGCGCGCTGACTTCCTGCGTTTCGCCGTTCGCTTCCTGTAAGGTCATGCGCCAATGACCGTTTTCGCGGCGACCGGCGATCAGCTTGGTGTGGGTGCGGATATCCGCGCCTTTTTCGCGAGCGGAGATGGCGTTGAAGACGACCAGACGCGAGTCGTCCACGCGCGCATCGGCATAGACAAAGCCGCGGTGAAACGTGTTCTTCAACCCCGCGCCCCATTTGCTGGTCGAGAGCTCGACACCGAAGGATGACGGCAAGGTCTTGCGGCCGCCGAGATGGTCATACAGGAACAGCCCCGCGCGTATCATCCATGCAGGCCGCAAATGCGGCTCGTGCGGCAGCACGAACTGCAGCGGCGTGATGATATGCGGCGCGGCGCGGAGAAGCACTTCGCGCTCGGCCAGGGATTCGGCGACGAGCCGAAATTCGTAGTACTCGAGATAGCGCAAGCCACCGTGGATCAGCTTCGTGCTCCACGACGAGGTATGCGAGGCCAGATCGTCTTTTTCGACCAGCAGTGTACTGAGGCCGCGTCCCGCCGCATCGCGCGCAATACCCGCGCCGTTGATACCGCCGCCGACAATGGCGAGATCGTACATGGCTTGGTAGGGACGTGGCATCGATTGCGCTCACTCGGTAGCGCATCTTACCGTAGCGGACGAGGCGGGCCGTTTGCGCTAACATTGCACCTCCTCTGCAATCTTTCGCTCTTTCGCCGCTATGAAAATCCTGCCCGAAATCGACTCGCTCGTTCCCGAAATGAAGCAGTGGCGGCATCATATCCACGCGCATCCCGAGACGGCTTTCGAGGAAACCGGGACCAGCGCATTCGTCGCCGAAAAGTTGCGTTCCTTCGGGCTCGAAGTGCACACCGGCATGGCCAAGACCGGCGTCGTCGGCGTGCTCCGTGGCAACGGCGGTGTAGGGAACGGTGACGCGATCGGACTTCGCGCCGATCTGGACGCGTTGCACGTGCATGAGCGCTCGGGCGTGCCTTATGCCTCGTTGCACGAAGGCAAGATGCACGCCTGCGGTCACGACGGTCACACGACGATGCTGCTCGGCGCGGCCAAGGCGCTCGCCGGCAGGAAGAGCTGCGATGGCACCGTCTACTTCATCTTTCAGCCTGCCGAGGAAAACGAAGGCGGAGGCAGGGTGATGGTCGAGGAGGGGCTGTTCGACAAGTTCCCGATGCGCGCGATCTACGGCATGCACAACTGGCCACGCAAGCCGCTTGGCTCTTTTGCCATGCGCGTGGGGCCGCTGATGGGCGCCTACGACATTTTCGAGATCGTCGTCACCGGCAAAGGCGCGCACGCGGCCATGCCTTACACCGGCAAGGATCCGATGCTCTTCGTCGCGCACGTCATCAATGCGCTGCAGACGATCGTCGCGCGCAATCTGCACCCGCTCGACGCGGGCGTGGTCAGCGTCACGCAGGTGCACGGCGGCGATACCTGGAACGTAATTCCCCAGGAGGTCGTCCTGCGCGGAACCGTGCGCTCGTTCAAGCGCGAAGTGCAGGACTTGATCGAGCAGCGGATGCGCTCTATCGTCTCCGGCGTCGCGGCGACGTTCGAGATGTCGGCGACGCTGCGCTACGAGCGCCGCTACCCGGCGCTGGTCAACGCCGAGGCTGAAACGCAGCACGCGGTCGCGGCGGCGACGGCGATCGTGGGCGCCGACAATGTCGACACCGACCCGATGCCGGAAATGGGCAGCGAGGATTTCGCGTTCATGCTCCAGAAGAAGCCCGGCTGCTATGTCTGGCTGGGAGCGGGCCGCGGGCCCGACACACCGAATATTCACAGCCCCCACTACGACTTCGATGACGACGCCCTGGCGATCGGCGCGAGCTATTGGGTGACCCTTGCGGAGCAACAGTTGAACGCCGGTGTCGCGCTCAAGGGTTCGTAACCAGTCAACGCGTCCTTATTGACCGGTGGCTGATCGCACGCACCGCAGATCAGCCGAGCCCGAGCAGCTCGCGTGTGTGACGAGCGATCATCCGCTCCTCGTCCGTGGGAATGACCCACGCGGAGACGCGTGCCTTCTCAGGGCTGATGCGCGGACCGCCCGCGGCATTTGCCCTGGAATCGACTTTCACCCCGAGCCAGGCGGCATCGCGGCAGACGCGTTCGCGAACCGCCACTGCATGTTCGCCGATGCCGCCGGTGAACACGAGGGCGTCCAGGCCGTCGAGCGCGGCCACCATCGAACCCAGCTCGCGACGAAACCGATAGACGAAGAGATCGATGGCCTCTCGAGCGCGCGGCAAGTCGCTCGCGAGCAGGGTGCGCATGTCGCTCGAAATGCCGGAGACGCCGAGCAAACCGGATTCCTTGTAGAGCAGCGTCTCCAGCGCGCGGGCATCCAGGCCGAGCTCATCGATGAGATACAGGATCACACCCGGGTCTAGGCTTCCGCACCGAGTTCCCATCATGAGGCCGTCGAGCGCAGTCAAGCCCATGGTGCTGGCGATGCTCCGGCCCTCCCTCATCGCGCACATGCTCGCGCCGTTCCCCAGGTGAGCCACGACCACGCGGCCGCGTGCCGCCACCGCATCGAAATCCGCCAGCACCGATGCGATGTATTCATACGACAGCCCGTGAAATCCGTAGCGCTGCACGCCGCACTCGGTGATCGCGTGCGGCAGCGCAAATGCCTGCGCAATCGGCGGCTGCGTCCGATGGAATGCCGTATCGAAACACGCGACCTGTGGCAGCGACGGCGCATACGCGGCGATGACCCGCATCGGCGCGATGTTGTGAGGTTGATGCAAGGGCGCAAGCGGGATCAACCGCTCGAGCGCGGTCAGCACGCCAGCGTCGACCTTCACCGGTAAGGTGAAATCGCGGCCGCCGTGGACCACCCGGTGGCCGACAGCGGCAAGCGGCGTGGCTGCCAGCTCGCGATTCAGAAATTCGAGCAAGTAAGTCGTCGCGTCGCCGTGGCTCAATGCGCCGCCGCCGCTCAATTCCTCCTGGTGCACGACCTGATCGTCGGCGTCCCTCGCGATGAACGTGGGCAAGCCCTGCAGACCTTCGATCTGACCGCGCAGCCGGGGCCGCGCATCACCCTGCGCGTCGGTATAGAGCGAGAACTTGACGCTCGACGAGCCCGCGTTCAGAACAAGAACCGCTTCGGCGCGCTTAGGCATCATGCCTGGCATCGTTCGGCGCAACCGGCGCGGAGGTTCGCGCGTCAGCTTAACGGCGCGCCGCGCGCCGGGCCGGCTGCCGGACCTTCCTGACCGCAGCCTGCAATCGGCTGGGTGCGGGCAGCCGCTCGCGCATATCGTGCAGCAACGCGCGCTGTCGATCATTGAGCGGCAACCCGGATTCGACCCGGTCAAGGTAGGCGCGCGCTATTTTGCGCTCCCCTCGGGTACGGATGAGCCGAGGCAGCGAGTGACGCGCACGCTCGGGCTCGAATTCGGTGACGATGGTTTCCTCGTGCAGCAGCCGGCGAACCTCGTCTTCGGACATCGGCTTGATGCCACGCGCGGGTGCGAGGATCTCGCGCGCACGCGCCATTTGCGAAAGCTCGCGGGTTCCCCCGCCTTCCTTGGCGAGCAGCAAAGCCATTCGCGTCAGACCCTCCTGCAAATCGCCGTCCTCGAGCGTGTCGAGCACCTGGCGCACGGCAGGAATCTGCCGCGGATCAAACTTGAAGTTGCGTCGGATTTCCGCGCGCTGGTCGGCCATCTGCAGCGACATGAGACTCCCATAAACCTGGTAAAACGCCGCTTCGCGCGCCGCATCGCGCAGATCGCGATACAGATCCAGCGACGCCGTGATCAAAGCGGACGCCAGCTTTTCGCTTTGCCGCATCGGGTTCGATTCGGCTGCAGCCTTTCGACCCGACTTGGCGGAGAATGCAAGGTACGGCAATCCCGCGAGCATCGGGTTCTTGTCGGAGAACATCCAGCGTTGCGCGCGCAACGGATGAAACGCGCGCACCGCCTTCGCCGCCCATTCCGGAACCATCTCGCGCAGCATCGGGCGCACGAGCAACTCGTAGGCGCGCTCGGTCAGCTCCGATACCGCGGCGACGGCCTCGAACGGTTTTTCGTCCATGCGATCGCCCTTCTGCAGGTGTCGAAGCTCCTCTACCTTGCGCTCCGCAAGCGACACTTCGTACGCGGTCGCTCCGTCGAGCCCGACGGCCTCGTGAATATCCATGCCGTACAGACCGGGCGGCAGTTGCTGGATGTACTTGAGCACCTCGATGATCTGTGCATGCTCTTTTTTCGCCACCGCGCCCGAGACGAAGATCCCGAGATGGCCGATATCTTCGTGGACCAGTCCGACGATCGTCTGGCCGTTGGCTTTGATTTCGTCGCTGTTGCGGTAGACGTCCGCGATCCAGTTGAAAGCCTGTTGAGGCGGCGTGATGTTGTCACCCATCGAGGCGAAAATGATGATCGGCGACGTGATCGACTTGAGATCGAAGAAGCGCCCGGGACCGAGCTTGGCTTCGCCGGCAGCCAGCTTGTTACCGACGAACAGATTGTTGACGATCCATCGAATCTCTTCGTCGTTCATCAGGTAATAGCCGCCCCACCAGCGCTCGAAATCGAGGAACCGCTCGGGTTCGGTGTCGATGTTTTCCCACAGGTGGTAGTACTTTCCCCAAAGCGTGTTGGCTGGATTCAGGTTTTCGAAGTTTTGCACCAGGTGCGCGCCGTCGAACTTGCCCGCGCCGAGATCGCTCGCAAGGAGCGACGACCATGCCCCGCCCATGAGCCCGCCCGCGTAGCGCATCGGGTTCTCGCCGTCGTTGCCCGACCAGTACGACATCGGCGCGCCGTTGAGCACGATGGCCCCGACGAGCTCGGGCCTGCTCGCGGCGAGCAGCATCACCG
>DASZZK010000316.1:0-1763 GCA_035544975.1 Casimicrobiaceae bacterium
AAGAAATCAGGACATCTGATCGGCGCACAGTCCATAGCGAGTTCGAAAGCCATTGGCGGTTGGTTACAGGGACGGGCACAATTTGGTTCCGGCCGGCCCATTCCGGCCTTTTCCTCGCGGCTGTAACCGAACATCGTGACGCAACGAATCGATAATCAGGAGCGGGCGAGCGCCAACGAGGATCGGCTGCGGGACCTGTTGGTTCGTGGGCTCGCCGGCGACGCCGCGGCGTATCGCGCCTTTCTAAAGGACCTGAGCATGCATTTGCGCGCCTTTTTTAGAAGGCGCCTGTCCGGCTTGCCGGATGAAGTGGAGGATCTCGTGCAGGAATCGCTGCTCGCCGTGCATAACCAGCGCCATACCTACGATCCGGGGCAGCCGCTGACCGCGTGGGTGCACGCGATCGCGAAGTACAAGCTCGTGGACCTCCTGCGGCGACGTGCCGTTCGTGAGCTCCGCAACGATCCGCTCGACGACGTACTCGACATTCTGGCCCACAATGACTCCGAGGCCGCCGCAGCGCGCCTCGATGTGACCAAGCTGCTTCTGCGGCTGCCCGACCGCCAGCGCCTACCGATTGTCCACATGAAGCTGGAGGGATTGTCGGTGGTGGAAACGGCACGCGTGACGGGCATGTCGGAATCGGCGGTCAAGGTGGGCGTGCACCGCGGACTGAAAGCGCTCGCGGCTATGATTAGAATGCGATGATGAAAACCGACGAGCTGGTCACGCTGCTTGCTACCGGTGCCGGGGCGGTCGAACCCGACACTACGGCGCGGCGCTACGCGACCGCGCTTGGCTGGGGTGCCTTCGGCGCAACTTTGCTGATGGCGATCCTGCTCGGCGTGCGCCCGGACATCGACGCGGCCGCGAGGCTGCCGATGTTCTGGATCAAGCTCGCGTTCCCGGCCTTAGTTGCGGTCGGCAGCCTGTTCGCGGCGTCGCGGCTGTCGCGCCCGGGTGCGCGGCTCGGCTGGGTACCCGGTGCGCTCGTGGCGCCTCTGCTCGCGATGTGGCTGCTCGCCGCGTACGTGCTGCTCGGCGCGCCGCTGCCGGAACGCGCCGACCTCGTCATGGGTCGCACGTGGGAATACTGCTTGTCCGGTATTCCGGTGCTGTCGGTGCCGGCACTTGTCGCCACGCTGTGGGCGATGAAGGGGCTCGCGCCGACGCGCCTCTCCGTCGCCGGAGCGGCAGCCGGATTGCTCGCGGGGGCGATCGGCGCGCTGGTCTATGCGCTGCATTGCCCCGAGATGGAGGCGCCGTTCCTCGGCGTCTGGTATGTGGCGGGCATGCTGATCCCAGCCGCAGCCGGGGCGTTGCTCGGCCCCATCGTGCTGCGCTGGTGATTGTCGCCGAGTTGCGTGACGCGATCACTGCAAACGGTGAATAATTTGAGCCAGCGCAGCGCGTAGCGTTACCGACTTATCTGGCGACGGTCGCTTGCGCAAACCCTGCCAACGCTTGTCTGAGATTGCCCACCGCCGCGCGTTGGGGCAAACCGTGGTGGCTGGCCACCGAGCTGACGTGTTTGTAGCCGAGCCAGACCTGCCCTGATCCATCCTCCCAAACCAGCGCCTTTTGCGGCAGGTCGATACCGACCGTCTGGCTGCATTCCATGAAGGGGGTGCCGCCCTGCGGATTGCCGAAGATCATTACCTCGGTTGGCGGGAGCTGTTTTCCGACCTTGGCGACTCTCGCGGCGTGGTCGACGCGCACAAAAACGATCACACCTTTCTCCTTCAGCACGATTTCGAGACTGT
>DASZZK010000317.1:0-1950 GCA_035544975.1 Casimicrobiaceae bacterium
GTGCGCGGGGTTCAGGTCGTCGCGCGCGGGAAGGCGCCGGAAGGCGGTGGCAAGGCTCGCCAACGCGGAAGCCGCCGCCTCGGGAAGCGGGTTCGCCAGCTGGGCGGACCCAGCCAGCGCGAGGTCGAGCAGGACCGAGTAGTCGCGCGGGTCGATGGGCAGGCGGTGCTCGTGATAGTGCACCGCGAAGGCGCCGGTTTCGGTTTCATAACGAAGCCGCAACTCGCCTTTTTCGAGGACCCGTCCATAGTGATCGCCCAGCACCGGCACCAGCACTTTGCCGGCGAGGTCGGGATCGGGCGGGTGCCAGTCGATGTCGAAATGATCCGCGTAGACCGATGCCTGGCCGTTTTCCAGGACGTCCATCCACCACGCGTTATCGGCGCCCATCACCGCCATGTGGTTCGGCACCACGTCGACGATCTGGCCCATTGCGTGATAGCTAAGCACCTGCGCGAAGCGATCGAACGCCGCGCGATCGCCGATTTCGGGGTTGAGTGCCGCGTGATCGACGATGTCGTAGCCGTGCCTGCTTCCGGCGCGTGCACGCAGATAGGGCGAGCAATAAACGTGACTCACGCCCAGCGCGGCGAGATACGGCACGAGTCGCGTAGCGTCGGTGAAGGTGAACCCGCGGTGCAATTGCAGGCGATAGGTGGCGCGCGGCGGGTCGCCTGTCGCGGGCCGCGGCGGGCGCAAGCGGCGCAGCGTTTCCGTCAGCTCGACAAAGCGCCGGTCGCCCGGCCATTGCTCGAGCGCGAGCGGCAGCTTGCGCCGCCAATTCGGATGCGTGTCCACGGTCGCCGGAAGATTTGCCTGCTCGACCACACCGAGGACGTCCTCGAGTTGAACCACCAGGACCTGCGAAGGGGTGCGGGCAAGGAACGCCTGCGTTGCCGTGGCGAGCGCTGTCGTCATTGCCGGTGTCGCGTCTGTATCGAGCGGCAACTTATCGGGCAGGAGATCTTCGCGTTGCAGCGCCAGAAGCAATCCGGCGCAGTCTTTTTTCCGCGCGTCGAGCTGCTGACCTCGTGTCGCCTTGCTGGGAAAGAGGCCGAGCTCGTCGCGCAATGCGATGTCGCGTCCTTCCCACCATCCGGCGAGCGTCGGCAAGTCGTGCGTGCTCGCCGCGACCAGCGCCTGCGCGGGATACGTCGAGGGCGATTTGAATTCGCCCGCGGCATCGCGCTCGAAATAGAGCAGGCGGTAGGAGAGCACGCCGGCGGCAGCGAGCGCCGTGCGGACCTCCTCGGGAACGGTGCCGAGGTCCTCGCCGATGACCAGGCATCGATGGCGTTGGCTCTCCAGCGCGAGGATGCCGAGCAGATCCGCAAACGGATAGCGCACATAGGCTCCCGCGTCGGCGTCCTTGCCGTCGGGAATCCAGAACAGGCGCATCAGCCCCATGACATGATCGATGCGCAGCGCTCCGGCGTGGCGCATGTTGGCGCGCAAAGTGTCGATGAAAGGCGCGTAGGCGGCGCCGCGCAGACGATCGGGGATCAGCGGCGGGAGGCCCCAGTTCTGGCCGCGCATGTTGAACTCGTCCGGCGGCGCTCCGACGCTTGCGCTCAGTGCGAGCACACGCCGATGGGTCCAGGCTTCGGCGCCGGCGCGATCGATCGACACCGCAAGGTCGACGTACAATCCGACGCCGACGCGCTTTTCGACGGCTCGTGCGCGCACCGCTCCGAGCTGGAGATCGGCCTGCCATTGCAGATACTCGTAGTATTCGACGCGCTCGGCGTGCTCGGTGGCGAAGCGTTCGACCGTGGGAGAGCGCGGGTCGCGAAAGGACTCGGGCCATGCGGGCCAACCCCGGATCGCGGTATCCCCGGCAAAAAAATGCTCCTGGATGGCTTCGAACAAGGCATGCAGGCGTAACGCTTCGCCGCCTCGCGCACAGAAGCTGCGGAAGGCGTCGGCACGCTCGCTGCCGGGGAGGAGATG
>DASZZK010000318.1:0-18276 GCA_035544975.1 Casimicrobiaceae bacterium
AGTGTAGGGATGCCGATACCTAGATTGACGTAGTAGCCGTCACGCAGCTCCTTCGCCGCGCGCCTGGCCATCAGATCGCGCGTGGGCGAGTCCCTTTTCGACGCCGCGGCGCCGGAGACGGTGCGAAATTCGATGCGCTTCTCGTAGTTCGCTCCCTGAATGATGCGGTCGACATAGATGCCCGGCGTATGTACCTGGTCGGGATCGAGCGCACCGACCTCGAGGAGCTCCTCCACCTCCGCGACAGTCACCTTGCCGCAGGTCGCGATCATGGGGTTGAAGTTGCGCGAGGTCATTCGATAAACGAGGTTGCCCGATTTGTCGCCCTTCCAGGCCTTCACGATCGAGACATCGGCCCGGATCGCCTCCTCCAGCACATAGGCCTTGCCATCGAACATCCGCGTCTCTTTTTCTTCCGCGAGCTTGGTGCCGAAGGCCGTTCGCGTGTAAAAGCCCGGGATGCCGGCGCCGCCCGCGCGCAGCTTTTCGGCCAGCGTTCCCTGCGGCGTCAGCGACAGCTCGAGCTCTCCCGCCAGCACCTGACGCTCGAATTCCTTGTTCTCGCCGACGTACGAAGCGATGACCTTTCTCACCTGCCGGGTCTTGAGCAGCAAGCCCATCCCGAAATCGTCCACTCCGGCGTTGTTGCCGACGATGGTCAGGCCCTTGGCGCCGCTCGCGACCAACGCACCGATAAGATTTTCCGGAATGCCGCAAAGACCAAAGCCACCTGCGGCAATTGTCATGTCGTCGCGCAGAAGATCGGCCAGTGCGGACTTCGCGTCAGCGTAGACTTTTTCCATGGTTTTTTTCCACCTGAGAGGGCTTGGAGCTCGGAGCCAGCGATGTCAGCTGCGGATGTTCGGTGCGGATGCTCGCTGCGGATGGCCGTTGCGGGCGTGATTATACGACGCGGATGCTCGAAACGGACGGTGCGACGCGCGCCTTATACGGCGTCCGGCCACAACCAGGCTGCGCCCCGCACGCCGCTCGAATCGCCGTGCACGTTGCGGACCAGCGCCGTGTCGACACGATCCGAAAATACCCAAGCCGCCCACAGCACGGGCACCGCCGCGTAGAGCCGTTGCATGTTCGACATCCCGCCCCCGAGCACGATCGTGTCCGGGTCGAGGATGTTGATCACGTGCGCCAGAGCGCGGGCGAGCCTCGCTTCATAGCGCCGCATCGCCTGCTCGCAGCCGGCGTCGCCACCCGCGGCCCCGGCCTCGATGTCGATGGACGTCAGCCGCTTTCCCGTCGCCGAAAAATAATCGCGCTCGAGCCCCGGGCCGGAGAGAAACGTCTCGATACAGCCGGTGTGCCCGCAAAAACATTGGGCACCCGGCCGCTCGTCGTCGGTGGGCCACGGCAGTGGATTGTGGCCCCACTCGCCGGCGATAGCGTTCGGTCCCACGAGGGCATTGCCGCGCACTACGATGCCGCCGCCGACTCCGGTGCCGAGAATCGCACCGAACACCGTCTCCGAATCCTTGCCCGCGCCGTCACACGCCTCCGAAAGCGCGAAACAGTTGGCGTCGTTGCTGACTCTCACTTCGCGGCCGAGCAGGCCTTCGAGATCGGCCTTGATCGGCTTCCCATTGAGAGAGATGGAGTTCGAGCCACGAAGCAAGCCGGTTGCGCGCGAGATCGAGCCGGGCGTGCCGATGCCGACTGTGGCGGACTCACCGAGCTCCGCTTCGGCATCGCGAACCAGCATCGCAATCGCGCCGAGAATACCACCGTAGTCCTCGTGCGGCGTTGCAACGCGCCGGCGCAGCAGCTCCCGACCGCCTGCTGCGAGCGCGACGATTTCGATCTTGGTGCCACCCAAGTCGATGCCGAAGCGGATCATTGTCAGTCGTTTCTGTAGTCGGCTCGGCCGCGGCGACGCGAGACATCTGTTGACGCGCGGCAGCGGTTTCACCGATTATTGCAGAAACTCATAATGACAGTTGTTCACCAGGAGGGAATCATGCGCTTGCGCCATACCTTGCTTGCTGCGACGCTGGGCCTGCTGGCGCTCCCCGCCGCAGCGCAACAGCAGGTGAACGTCATCTGCCCGATGGCTGCGGAGTGGTGCACCATGGCCGCGGCGGAATTCGAAAAAGCCACCGGAATCAAGGTTGGGCTGACGCTTAAAGGATCCGGCGAATCCTACGCGACGGTCGCTGCCGAGAAGGCGAATCCCAAGCACGACATCTGGTACGGAGGCACGGGCGATCCGCACCTGCAGGCGGCGGAGCAGGACCTCACGATCCCTTACAAGTCACCGCTGCTCGATCAGCTGCAGCCATGGGCCAAGCGCCAGGCCGAGCAATCCGGCTTCAAGACCGTTGGAATCTATCTCGGCGTGCTCGGCATGGGCTACAACACCGAGCTGCTCGCCAAGAAGAAAGCGCCGGTGCCGGCGTGCTGGAAGGATCTCGGGCGGCCCGAATACGCAGGCGACGTGCAGATGGCCAACCCGAACGCTTCCGGGACGGCGTACACGACGATAGCCACGCTGGTGCAAGTCTTCGGCGAGGATGAAGCCTTCAAGATGCTCAAGGCGTGGCACAAGAACATCAGCAACTACTCGCGCCAGGGCGTCGGTCCGATAAAAGCAGCCGCCCGCGGCGAGAACATGATCGCCGTTGCTTTCATCCATGACGTCGTCACCGAAGCGCAGGCAGGCTTCCCGGTGAAGAGCGTCGCTCCGTGCGAAGGCACCGGTTACGAGATCGGTTCGATGTCGATCATCAAGGGAGCGAGGAACCTCGACAACGCAAAGAAATTCTATGACTGGGCGCTGACTCCGCCGGCGCAGAAGCTGTCGTACGAATCGAAGTCATCGTTCCAGCTGCCGTCGAACGTCAGCACGCCGGTTTCGCCGCTTTCGCCGCGGCCCGCCGATATCAAGCTGGTCGACTATAACTTTGCCAAATACGGCTCGTCGGTCGAGCGCAAGCGGCTGCTCGAAAAGTGGGACAAGGAAGTTGGCGGTGCCTCCAAGTGACGCAACCGTCCAAGAACGCAAGGCGAAGCCGCAGCGCGATTGGAAACGGTTGCGTCATCCCCGCGTAAGCGGGGATCCAGCGTCTTTGGAACCATCAACAGCGATGATTCGATGCCTCGTCGCAGGGATTGCCGCTCTGCTTTTTCCGGGCGTCGTCCTCGCGCAGGGAACTCTCGCCATGTATTGCAGCTCGCCCAACACAGCCTGGTGCCAGGGCATGGCGATAGGCTTCGAAAAAACGACGGGCGTCAAGGCGTCGGTCACGCAAAAGGCAACTGGCGAGCTTTTTGCGCAGATCAAGGCGGAGGCCGCCAGCCCCAAAGGCGACATCTGGTGGGCGGGAGCGGGCGATGCGTTTCTGCAGGCCGCCGAAGAGGGTCTTCTGGAATCGTACAGGTCGCCCAACCTGGACCAATTACAGGACTGGGCAAAGCGAGAGGCCGAGCTTTCCAAATACCGTGTCGCAGGCGTCTACGGCGGCGTTCTCGCCCTGGGCTACAACACCGAGGTGTTCGAAAAGCGCAAGCTGCCGGTACCCAAATGCTGGAAAGACCTCATCAATCCCGTTTACAAAGGCGAGGTCATGCTGTCGAACCCGAACTCGTCGGGCACCGCTTACCTCATGCTGGCCACGCTGGTGCAGATCTTCGGCGAGGACGAAGCGTTCAGGTTCATGAAAGCGCTCAACGCGAATGTCAACCAGTATGCACGCTCGGGCATCGGCCCAATGACCGCTGTGACCCGAGGTGAGACGGGCATCGGCAGCACGGTGCTTCATGGCGTGATCAACGAGATCGTGCGTGGGTTTCCGGTCAAGGCGATCCTGCCTTGCGAAGGCGTCGGCTACGAGGTGGGCTCGATGGCGATTATCAAGGGCGCGCGCAATCTCGACAACGCCAAGAAATTTTTCGATTGGGCGCTCACGCCGCCGGCGCAGACGATCGGGCTCGACATCAAGGAGTACGCGATCCCGACCAACAAGAACGTGCCGCTGCCGCCGCAGGTCCCGAAGCTCTCCGACCTCAAGCTGATCGACTACGACAGCGCGAAATATGGCGCCTCTGCCGAGCGCAAACGCCTGCTCCAGCGCTGGGAGCGCGAAATCAACGCGCTGCGGTGAGCGCCGACGCGAATGTCGCGGATGGAACGCCGAATTCATCCGGCTGCCGACGGTTGGCCCTGTCGACGCATACGGATCGTTTCACCGCTGCAGCGAATTCCGGCGTAGATCGGGCGGCGTGCCGTCTCGATCGTGCGGGCAAGTCATACGCATGTCGAGAATCATGATCGTCGCTTACCCATGACACCCGAGCGCAAAGCGATCGCCTTCTGGCTTGCTGTCGGCGTGGTCGGTTTCTTTTGCGTGCCGTGGTACGCGTTGCAGGGGTCGGTGCTGTCGATGGCGTGGTTGCGTGACTTCGGTAACAAGGATTTTGCGCCGGCACTCATTCAGGCGTGGCGCCACGGGCGGTATTGGCTCATGCCGATCGGAGCGATGCTGATGATCGGTTTCGCCTTGCTCGCGCCGCGACTCGATCGTTCGCTCCGCGCATACGCGCTGCTCGCGCTGGGTGGCATCGGCTTCCTTTACGTGCTTGCCCAAGGCTTCGCCATCGGGCCACAGGGCTGGTCGTTCGATTCGCTCGCGAGCGCCTGGGGCCCGCTCGCTGCCGGCCAATTCGGCATGGGTCTGGGAGCGGCACTGACAACGCTCGCCTTTGCGATGCTGTTCTCGCTGGGCCTGGCGCAGCGCGGCTATTTCAGCGGCGACGGATTTGTCTCAGGCAGTATCGTCGCCATTATCGCCTCGACCGCGATCTTCACGTTCTATCCGATCCTGAAGATCATGGTCAGCGCATTCGAGGACGATAGCGGAGCATTCGCCGCGTCGGCCTTTCTGGCGCGGTTTCTGCAGCAGAAAGTCTGGGGCCTGGGCTGCCTTTCCGGCGGTCCGCGTTGCGGCGTCGCGTGGAATACGCTGCTGCTCGCGCTCCTTTGCGGATTGGGCACCACCACCCTTGGCCTCGCCTTCGCGCTGGTCGCGACGCGCAGCAACTTCCGTTTCAAAAAGCTGCTGCGCGCGTTATCGATTCTGCCCATTATCACGCCGCCGTTCGTCATCGGGCTCGGCCTGATCCTCCTGTTCGGCCGTTCTGGATTGATCAACCAATTTCTCGAATGGGGGTTCGGGATAGAGCCGTCGCGCTGGTTTTACGGCTTGCCCGGTCTGCTGCTCGCGCAGCTCCTGTCGTTCACGCCGATCGCGTTCCTGGTCCTGATCGGCGTGGTGGAGGGCGTGTCGCCGAGCATGGAGGAAGCCGCGCAGACGCTGCGGGCGAACCGCTGGCGCACGTTCGTCGATGTGTCGCTGCCACTGATGCGGCCTGGGCTCGCCAACGCGTTTCTGATCGGTTTCATCGAATCGATCTCCGATTTCGGCAACCCGATCGTGCTCGGCGGGAACTTCAGCGTCCTGGCGACCGAAGTCTTCTTTGCGGTCGTCGGTGCGCAGCTCGATCAGGGTCGCGCCGCGGCGCTCGGCATGCTGTTGCTGGGCTTTGCGCTCGCCGCGTTCTTCGCCCAGCGCTGGGTGCTCGGGCGCAAGGTTTATACCGCCGTCTCCGGCAAGGGTGACGCCGGTTTGCCGACCGTGCTGCCAGAGGGTGTGCGAAAGGCGTGCTACGCAGTCGCCGTGCCCTGGATCGTCCTCACGATCGTTATCTATTCGATGGCATTCGTCGGCGGGTTCGTGGAGCAATGGGGTCGTAACTACACACCCACGTTCAAGCACTACATCAAGGCCTTTGGTGTCGAGTCCGGCGCGCAAGGCCTGCTCTGGGTCGGCACGGCGTGGAGCTCGTTCTGGACGACGGTCAAGCTCTCTGCAATCGCCGCGCCCATCACCGCGGCGCTCGGCCTTCTGACCGCGTACATCCTGACTCGCCACCGCTTCCACGGCCGGTCGGCTTTCGAGTTCGGCACCATGCTGAGCTTCGCGATCCCGGGCACGGTCATCGGTGTGTCGTACATCCTCGCGTTCAACGTGCCGCCGATCGAGATCACCGGGACCGCAATCGTGCTGGTGATCTGCAATGTGTTCCGCAATATGCCGGTCGGCGTGCGCGCCGGTATGGCATCGATGGCCCAGATCGACAAGAGCCTTGACGAGGCTTCGACGACGCTGGGCGCGCGTGGATTTACGACGCTGCGCAGGATCCTGTTGCCGCTGCTCAAACCCGCGGTGGTTGCCGCGCTCGTCTACAGCTTTGTGCGGGCAATGACAACCGTGTCGGCAATTGTCTTTCTCGTCTCCGCCGAGTATGAATGGGCGACTACATACATCATCAACCGCGTCACCAATGGCGATTATGGCGTTGCTATCGCCTATTCGTCGGTGCTGATCGTGCTGATGCTGGCGGTGATCTGGCTGATCCAGCGCCTGGTCGGCGAGCGACGCCTGGGTCGACGCGCCGTCACGGCGGCGCCGGACATGGCACAATTGGGCGGCACCGCCGCATGATATGAAAGCCGCGTCGATCGAGTTCCGCAAGGTCAGCAAGCTCTACGGCGACGTCGCCGCAGTGTGCGACATCTCCT
This sequence comes from Casimicrobiaceae bacterium, assembly GCA_035544975.1. Classification (GTDB taxonomy): domain Bacteria; phylum Pseudomonadota; class Gammaproteobacteria; order Burkholderiales; family Casimicrobiaceae; genus PALSA-1003. The sequence goes on from DASZZK010000318.1 coordinate 6,593, forward strand.
TTTCGATCGCGGCGGGCACACTGGTGACGCTGCTCGGACCTTCGGGTTGCGGCAAGACCACTACGCTGCGTATGATCGCCGGCCTCGAGTTGCCGACCGCGGGCACGATCGCCATCGGCGGCAACGACGTCACCCGGGTTCCGGCTTCGGAGCGCGACGTTTCGATGGTGTTCCAGAGTTACGCGCTGTTCCCGCACATGACGGTGCTCGAAAATGTCGGTTACGGACTGACGGTCGCGCGCCTGCCCAAGGCCGAGGTCGCAGCAAAGGCGCATGCCGCGCTGGCCACGGTCGGGCTGACCGGGTTCGATGCACGGTTGCCGTCGGAGCTTTCCGGCGGACAGCAACAGCGCGTCGCGGTCGCGCGCGCGCTGGTGCTCGAGCCGGGCGTTCTTCTGTTCGACGAGCCGCTTTCGAATCTCGATGCACGGCTTCGCCGGCAAATGCGCGAGGAAATCCGCGAGCTCCAGCAGCGGCTCTCGCTCACCGTCGTCTACGTTACGCATGATCAATCGGAGGCTATGGCGGTCTCGGACCGCATCATCGTCATGAACAAGGCGACGATCGCCCAGGAAGGCGCGCCGCGTGACCTCTACGAGCAACCGAGCGACGTCTTTGTCGCAGGATTCATGGGCGATGCCAACCGCGTGAGCGGCGTTCTGACCCGCGTCGACGACCGCCTTGGCGACCTGGTGATCGGCCCGCTCTCGGTCAGGCTGGCGCACCGCGGGCTGGCGAACGGCGCGGTCGACGTCTCGATCCGCCCGGAGGCGATCGAGCTTCGCTCGGCAGACGAGGCCGACGGGGGACTGACAGGCAGCGTGCGCAAGGCGGCCTACATCGGCGGACTGATGGAGTACACCGTCGACACTTCGATCGGTCAACTTTTCATCGTCAGCATGGCAGTCGATCGGCCGCTCGCGGTGGGCGCGACCGTGTCGCTGGTCCTCGCCAACCACGGCGTCGTCCCGATCGCCGCCGCATGACCGCGGCCGAGCTCGACGAACGAGCGCGTTTCGCCAGGTCGCTCGCGCGCGAAGCGGGCGCGCTCGCGCGCCGCTATTTCCTGCGCGAGCTCGCGTTCTCGGCCGAGGCCAAGGGTCCGCAGGATTGGGTCAGCGTCGCCGATCACCAAGTGGAAGCGCTGATTCGAGCGCAGCTCAAAAATGCGTTTCCCTCCGACAGCATGCTCGGCGAGGAAGGTGGCACTGCGGACGGCGGCGAGCTCGGCGCGAACGCGTGGATCGTCGACCCGATCGACGGAACGATCAATTTCGTGCACGGGGTCCGCTACTGGTGTTTGTCGATCGCCTTCGTCGTCGATGGCGAACGGCGCATCGGCGTGGTCCACGATCCTTCGCTCGACTAGCTGTTCTGGGCGGTCCGAGGCGGCGGAGCGTTCTGCGGCGACGCGCCGATGCGCGCTTCGTCGTGCGTTCGCGTCGACCAGTCGCTGCTCTGCGCCGGCTACGTGCCGAGGCATTCGCTGGACGAGTACCTTCAGCTCGAGCGCCGGCTGCACGAGGCGGGCGCGGCGGTGAAAGATATGGGCGCCGGTGCGCTGATGCTCGCGCACGTCGCCGCGGGAAGGTTCGACGCGTTTATCGAGCCGCACATGCATCCGTGGGACGCGCTGGCAGGCCTGCTGCTGGTCGAGGAATCCGGAGGACAGGTCTATCCGTACCCCGGCGCGGGAGGTTTGGCCGCCGGGGGAGCGGTCGTGGCAGCAGCGTCCGGAATTTTCGACGAGCTCTTCCGTCTGTCCCGATACCCTGCGTTCTGATCCGAGTGGGGGCGCCGCATCTGGCCCGGCAGACGAAGCCCGTGGACGCGCCCGCGGACGCCGGCGTCAGAACTGCTCGTCGGACAGCGCCAGCACCGACTCGCTGCCGAGAGTGATGGAGCGTGCCAGCGCAGCTGCCTGCGGCAGCAGGCACTCGGCATAGAACCGGGCGGTGGCGATCTTGCCGCGATAAAACGTCGCATCGCCTTTGTTCTCCGCAAGCAGTCGCGCGGCGACCTGCGCGCCCCGGGCGAGTTGCCAGCCCCCTGCCACCAGGCCCCACAATCGCAAGTACGGAACCGAAGCCGCGTGCGCGGCGCGCGACGCTTTGCCGTACGCGGGCACCACCCAGTCGACCGCGCTCTTCAGCGCGGCAGCGGCGCTTTGCAGCTCATTGCCGATCGGCACCAGCGCGCCGCTGGCGTCGGCGCTCATCGCCGTCGCCACAGCGACAATCTCGCCGATGACCGAGCGCGCCACCGCGCCACCGTCGCGCGCAGTCTTGCGCCCGATCAGATCGTTGGCCTGGATCGCGGTCGTCCCCTCGTAAATCGTGGTGATCCGCGCGTCGCGGTAGTGCTGCGCGGCGCCGGTCTCCTCGATGAAGCCCATCCCTCCATGCACCTGAACGCCGAGGTAGGTAACCTCCTGCGCAAGCTCGGTGCCCCAGCCCTTGACGATCGGAATCATCAGCTCGACGAATGCCTGATGTCGCTTGCGTGCATTGGCGTCGGGATGGCGGCGCGCATTGTCGATCGCCGCGCCGGTGACGTACGCCAGCGCGCGCATCGCCTCGGTCTGCGCTTTCATGGTCAGCAACATGCGGCGCACATCGGGATGCTGCAGGATGGTCGCCGTCGGCACCGTCTTGTCGAGCCCGGGCGCCCTGCCCTGCACGCGGTCCCTGGCGTAGTCCAGCGCGCGCTGGTATGAGCGCTCGGCGATGCCGACGCCTTCGATACCGACCGAGAATCGCGCCAGATTCATCATGATGAACATGTACTCGAGGCCGCGATTCTCTTCGCCGACCAGATATCCGACCGCGCCGCCGTGATCGCCGTACGCCAGCACCGCGGTGGGGCTCGCGTGAATGCCGAGCTTGTGCTCGATCGACACGCAATGAACGTCGTTGCGCGGCCCGAGGCTTCCGTCATCGTTGACCGTGAACTTCGGCACCAGGAACAACGAGATTCCCTTGACGCCTTCCGGCGCGGTCGGTGTGCGGGCAAGCACCAGATGGATGATGTTTTCGGTGTAGTCCTGCTCGCCGTAGGTGATGAAAATCTTCTGCCCGTAAAGCTTGTAGGGCCCGTCAGTCTTGTCGGAAGACGGCACCGCGCGCGTGCGCACCGCCGCCAGATCGGAGCCCGCCTGCGACTCGGTCAGGTTCATGGTGCCGGTCCATACACCTTCGACCATCTTCGGCAGAAATGCCGTCTTCAGCTTGTCCGAGCCGCAAAGCTCGAGCGCCTCGATGGCGCCCTGCGTGAGCAGGGGGCACAGCGCAAAGGCCATGTTCGCGCCGTGCCACATTTCCTCGACCGCGGTTGCCACCAGTTGCGGCAGGCCCTGGCCGCCGTGTTCCGGATTCTTGGTCAGGCCGTTCCACCCGTTCTCGACAAATTGGCGGTACGCGTCCTTGAATCCGGCCGGTGTCTTGACTTTCCCGCCCTCCTGCCATGTCGCGCCTTCGCGGTCACCGACAGCGTTGAGCGGATCGAGCACTTCCGACGCGAACTTCGAGGCCTGTTCGAGAATCGCCGCCACCGTGTCGGGCGTCGCATCTTCGTAGCCGGGTAGCTTGCCGACCTGCCCGAGCCCGGCGAGCTCGTTCATCACGAACTGTATCTCCTGCATTGGCGCGCGATACGTGCTCATGTCATCAGCCCAGTTCAGTGATCAGTTGAGGCACGATCTCGAACAGATCGCCCACTAGCCCGTAATCCGCGATCTGAAAAATCGGTGCTTCCGCGTCCTTGTTGATCGCCACGATGACCTTGCTGTCTTTCATTCCGGCCAGATGCTGAATCGCACCCGAGATACCGATGGCGATATAGAGATCGGGGGCGACGATCTTGCCGGTCTGGCCGACTTGATAGTCGTTGGGCACATAGCCGGCATCGACCGCGGCACGCGACGCGCCGATCGCGGCGTTGAGCTTGTCGGCCAGCGCCTCGAGCATCTTGAAATTCTCGCCGTTCTGCATGCCCCGTCCGCCGGAGATCACGACCCGGGCGTTGGTCAGCTCCGGGCGATCGGATTTGGTCAGCTCCTGGCCGAGAACCTGGACTTGCGCCGTGTCGGCCGGTGGCGCAACGCTCTCGATGGTCGCGCTCCCGCCGGTGCTCGGCGCGGCATCGAAGCCGGTCGAACGCACGGTGACGACGATTTTAGGGTCTTTCGACTGGACGGTGGCAAACGCGTTGCCCGCGTAAATCGGACGGACGAAAGTGTCGGGTGCCTCGACGCCGATGATGTCGGATACCTGCGCGACATCGAGCAGCGCCGCAATGCGTGGCGCCACATTTTTGCCGAAACCCGTCGCCGGCAGGAAAAAATGCGAGTACGACGACGCCAACGCCGTCACTAGCGCAGCGAGATTTTCCGCGGTCTGGCTGGCGAGGTGCACGGCTTCGGCGTGCAAGATCTTGGCGACACCGGCGATGCCGGCAGCGGCCTTCGCGGCACCGCCCGCGTCATGGCCGGCGACGAGGACGTGAATGTCGCCACCGACCTTCAGCGCGGCGGCGATCGTGTGCAGCGTCGCGCTCTTCAGCGCGCCGTGGTCGTGCTCGGCAATGACGAGTGTGGTCATGATCGGTGCGAACTATTTAAGGATTTGAGCGGCGCTCGCGCCAGCAAGGCAATGGATCCCCGCTTTCGCGGGGATGATTTGAGCGGCGCTTCGCGCCACTCAAATCACCTTCGCTTCATTGCGTAGCTTGGACACGAGCTCCTTGGCGTCGGCCACCTTGCCGCCACCCTTGCGTCTGGGCGGCTCGACAACCTTGAGGGTCGCGAGGCGGGGCGTAACGTCGATCCCGAGCGCGTCCGGCTTGATAATGTCGAGCGTCTTCTTTTTCGCCTTCATGATGTTCGGCAAGGTTGCATAGCGCGGCTCGTTCAATCTGAGATCAGTGGTGATGACCGCCGGGAGCTTCATCGCCAGCGTCTCGAGACCGCCGTCGATCTCGCGCTTGACCGTCGCCCGCTTTTGTCCGCCCTCATCGGTGATGTCGATCTTGGAGGCGAAGGTGGCTTGCGGCCATCCGAGCAGCGCCGCAAGCATCTGCCCGACCTGATTGGCATCGTCGTCGATCGCCTGTTTGCCCAGTATCACCAGTTGCGGCGCCTCCTTGTCGACAATCGCCTTGAGCAGCTTGGCAACCGCGAGCGGCTGCAGCTCGATTGTCGATTCGACCAGGATCGCGCGGTCGGCGCCCATCGCCAGAGCGGTGCGCAGCGTTTCCTGGCACGCGGTGACACCGCACGAAACCGCAATGATCTCGGTGACGACGGCTTTTTCCTTCAGCCGCACCGCTTCCTCGACGGCGATTTCATCGAAGGGATTCATCGACATTTTGATGTTGGAGGTGTCGACCCCGGACCCGTCGGGCCTGACTCGAACCTTGACGTTGAAATCGACCACACGCTTGACCGCAACAAGAACTTTCATCGACAGGTCCTGAGAGGGCGATAGACCGCTGAGTGGAGCTCGCGGGCCCGACACGCGAGAGCGCCGAATTATAGCGCGATTGAAGGATCGTCAGGCCGCGACGGCGTGTCGAAAATCAAGGATGGAGCAACTGGCCACGCGACAATGCGGCTACCGCTTCCGATGTCCGCGCCGAGAATACTTGCGCTCGTGCCATGCGATGCAGCCGCTGCGGAGGCGCCGGAAGTTGGACGGTGTGGAGGATCGCGCGCGGCAGCGCGATACGTTGCGCCTTGCCTGCGCTAAGGCAAGCTTAGCGTTCGACGTTGCACTGTGCGTCCGTCGAGCCCATCCGGCCGACCCAGCTCAGGTTATTGTTTGCCCGTATCGGGTCGGGAACGATCCGATCCGGGTCGGCGATGACGTCGATGCGCGTTACCTCCGCGGCCTGGACGCGCGTCGGGTTCATCGCGAGCGAAACCGTCGATGCGACCCTGAGCGGAACGATCTGGACCGTGCTGACATCCTCACGCTCGCCACTGGCGGTCGTCACGGTGGCCCCGACGCGAAACGCGCCGAAATCGCCGGTTAGGAGCGCGGTGTTGGCAATGATATCCGCTCCCATGTTCTGTACCCTGGCGGTCACCACCAATGTTCCATCGTCAAGACGCGTGCAGCTCATGGCCCGCAGATTCAAATCCGCGCGCGGCAGGCTCTCGTAGATCGGAAAGAAGTACATGGTTTCGTCGGGAAAGGTCAGCATGGTGGGAAAACGGATGGGACGCAGTTGCATGTCGGTGTCCGACCAGGTCGTGAACCGCTGGCCTTGCCCGTACGGGTTGATCTGGCACCCGGCAAGCAAGGTCACCGCGGCAATGAGGCCCCACTGGGCGATTGAACGCATGTAGTTCTCCCTTAAACAGCGTCCCAAGGCCCTTGATCCTCAACGATTTCCCGAGCGAGGCGCCGATGGACAGTAGGCCATGATGGTCCGTCACCGCCGGCAGGTCAACTGCCGGCCAACGGCCGGTCAGCTGCAACCGGGCCTGCCGGTCACTCGCAGTGGGGCGGATGGTCGTGAATCAGAGCCTCCAGCGCGGCAAAAAGCTGCCCGTCGGTGATTTCATCGGTGGCCGCCTGAGCTAGAGTTTCCGGCTTCGGTCGCGGTGTGCCGTCGTCCTCCCAAGCCCTTGCGTCGATCAGCACGCCTCGCTGGTAGCGAAACTCGGCTCGCCGGCCACCGCGCGGGTTCCAGGAGCGCTTGATGCCGTGCAATCGGTTCTCGACATACGGCGCCTCGAGCTTGCGCTGGCGCTCGCGGCGGGCGCCGGGCACGGTGTACCAGAGCGCAACGGTACCGGCTTTTTCATCGTCCTGGTAGGGAATGACCGCGACGCGCGCACCCGATGCGTTCCAGAAAATGAAGGTGCCCGTCTTTCTGCCGTGCGCAAAAGCGCCGACGACGCGCAGACGCCCATCCTGCATGCGCAACTCGTACGCGCCATTGGGTATTCCGCTTCGGCATGCGCCGACGACATCGAGCGTCTGAGCACTCGCCACCAGCGGCGCCAGCGCCAGTGCCAACACGCAGCGTCGCAGCGCACGCCCGGCTAGTGCGCTGCCCCGCGAACTCACTCGATAGTTCGCGGCGAAATCAGGCGCCATGCTGCGTTACTCGGCCTCACCGTAGCACGCGCTACGCTATCGGCCTCACGCCTTGCCTGGCGCCCGATTTCATCCGCTTCTTTATCTTCGGAGTTCACGGGACAGCACACTAGGCGCTTCGTCGCGACCACCAGGCCATGATCTCGCCGACAATACCGCGACGAAACGCGAGAACGCAGACCACGAAAATCGCGCCGGTGATCACGGTTACCCATTCGCCGAACGCGGCGAGGTAATTTTCCAAGCCGATGATGACGAAGGCTCCGACGACCGGGCCAAAGACCGTGCCCATGCCGCCGAGGAGCGTCATGAGGACCACTTCTCCGGACATGGTCCAGTGCACATCGGTGAGCGATGCCAATTGAAAAACGATCGCCTTGGTCGCACCCGCGAGGCCCGCCAGCGTCGCCGAAAGCACGAAGGCGAGGAGCTTGTATCTCTCGGCGTCGTAGCCCAGTGAAATGGCGCGCGGCTCGTTTTCGCGTATCGCCTTCAATACCTGTCCGAAAGGCGAGTGGATGACGCGATAGATCAGCGCAAACGCGGCCATGAATACAAACAGCACGAAGTAATACATCGTGAGCGTGTTCGACAAGTCCAGCAGTCCGAACAATTTTCCGCGCGGTACCGACTGAATGCCGTCCTCACCGTGTGTGAACGGTGCCTGCAAATAGAAAAAATAGATCATCTGCGCCAGCGCCAGCGTGATCATGGCGAAGTAGATGCCCTGGCGGCGAATAGCGAGCAATCCGGTAACGAGCCCAAGCGCCGCCGCGGCGCCGGTTCCGGCCAGGATCGCGGCCTCGGGCGGCCATCCCCACACCTTGGCGGCGTGTGCGCAGACATAGCCGGCGGTGCCGAGGAACATTGCGTGGCCGAACGACAACAGGCCGCCGAACCCGACGAGCAGGTTGAACGCGCAGGCGAACAGCGCGAAGCAAAGGGCCTTCATCAGGAACACCGGGTAGATGCCGACGAAGGGTGCCGCGGCGAGTAACGCGGCCATCGCCGCCATGGCAAGGAGGACCCCGGGCTGCCAACGCGGCGCAGGGGCGACTGCGGCGAGGGGCTCGGTCATCGCCTCACCGCTCCTTTCCGAACAGTCCCGCAGGCTTGATCAGCAGCACGATCACCATGACCACGAAGATGACGGTATTGGACGCCTCGGGATAGAACACCTTGGTCAGGCCCTCGACGACGCCCAAGCCAAACCCGGTCAGTATGGCGCCGAGAATCGAGCCCATTCCGCCGATGACGACGACCGCGAAGACTACGATGATCATATTCGCGCCCATCAACGGATTCACCTGGTAGATCGGCGCCGCCATCACGCCGGCGAACGCGGCCAGTCCCACGCCGAAGCCATAGGTCAGCGTGACCATGCGCGGGACGTTGATGCCGAAGGCCTGCACCAGCGCTGGATTCTCGGTCGCCGCGCGCAGGTACGACCCGAGCTTGGTGCGCTCGATGACATACCATGTGCCGAAACAGACGATTGCCGAGGCGAGGATCACCCATGCGCGGTATTTCGGCAGCAACATGAAACCGAGGTTGAAGGCACCGGCAAACTCCTCGGGCAGCCGATACGGCTGTCCTGCGCTGCCGTAGTACTTGGTAAACACGCCCTGAATCATGAGCGCTATGCCGAAGGTCAGCAGCAGGCCGTAGAGGTGATCGAGCTTGTAGAGGCGCGAGAGCATGGCGCGCTCGATCAGGACGCCGGTCGCCGCAACGGCGATCGGCGCGATCAGCAGCGCCCACCAGTAACCGATGCCCCAGCGCTCGAGCAAAAACCAGGAGCAGAAGGCGCCCAGCATGTACTGCGCGCCATGCGTAAAGTTGATGATATTGAGCAGGCCGAAGATGACCGCAAGCCCCAGCGACAGGAGGGCGTAAAAAGCGCCGTTGATGAGCCCGATCAAGAGCTGACCGAACAGCGCCTGTGTCGGAATGCCGAAGATTTCCGTCATCGCGATTAGGCGATAATCACACTTGCCGAGATTTACCGTCGTTCCCGCGAAAGCGGGAACCCAGCGTCGTTTGGCGCAAGACACTGGATCCCCGCTTTCGCGGGGATGACGCAGCTGTTTCCGATCGCCGCGATGCTGCGCATCTTGCTCTCGGACTGCTGCGTCACTTCACCAGCGGGCAGCCGCCATCGGCCATGGGTCGGAATGCTTGATCGGCGGGAATCGTCGTGCGGACCTTGTAGTAGTCGTACGGCCCCTTCGATTCCGACGGTTTCTTGACCTCGACCAGGTACGCCGGGTGGATCTTGCGGCCGTCGGCGCGAATGCTTCCCTTGCCGAACAGCGGATCGTCGGTCGGCATCTCCTTCATCTTGGCGACGACCTTGGTGCCGTCGTCGCTTTTGAGCGCTTCGACGGCCTTGAAGTAATGCGTCAGCGCCGAGTAAACGCCCGCGTGCACCATCGTCGGATATTTGCCGCCGTTGAGTCCCGCAAAGCGCTTCGCCCATGCGCGCGTCTGGTCGTTGCTATCCCAGTAGAAGGTGTTGGTCACGATCAGGCCCTGCGCCGTCGGCAGCCCGAGCGCGTGGATATCGGACAGGAACACCAGCAGGCCGGCGAGGCTTTGGCCACCCTTGACGATGCCAAACTCGGCGGCCTGCTTGATCGCATTCGTCGTGTCGCCACCGGCATTGGCGAGGCCGATGACCTTGGCCTTCGACGCCTGCGCCTGCAGCAGGAATGAGGAAAAATCCTGCGCGTTCAGAGGATGGCGCACCTTGCCCAGGACCTTGCCGCCATTTTTGAGGACCACGGCTTCGGTGTCGCGCTCGAGCGCCAGACCGAACGCGTAGTCGGCGGTCAGGAAGTACCAGCTGTCGCCGCCGGTCTTTACGATCGCGCCGCCGGTGCCGTTGGCCAGCATCCAAGTGTCGTAGGTCCAGTGGACGGTGTTGGGCGAGCAGGCCTTGCCGGTGAGATCGGACGATGCCGCGCCAGACACGAGGAAGACCTTGCGCTTCTCCTTGGTGATCTCGTTGACCGCCAGCGCGACCGAAGATGTCGGAACGTCGACAATGACGTCCACCTTGTCGGTGTCGTACCACTGTCGTGCGATGCTCGAGCCAACGTCGGGCTTGTTCAGGTGGTCCGCCGAGACGACCTCGACCTTGTAGCCACGCTTCTCGATCCCGGAGTCTTCGACGGCCATCTTCGCCGCGACGACCGAGCCCGCACCGGCGATATCGGTATAAAGGCTGGACATGTCGGACAGCACACCGATCTTGACGATGCCATCCGAGATTTGCGCCTCAGCCACGCCGGCGCCGAGCGCCGCCGCGACCGCGAGGCCGATCATGCTGCGTTTGAGAAATTTCATACTGTCTCCTTGGTCGTTGATTCGGGTCTGTGAACAGACCCAATGCGTGCCACCCGGCACGGCTATGCAAAAAACTGTCTCGCCGACAAAGCGTCAGACGCCGAGGTACTCGTGAAGCTTGGCCATGTTGGCCTCGAGCTGGGCATTGGGGATCATGTCGACCACGCGCCCGTTTTCCATGACGTAGTGCCGGTCCGCGACGGTAGCCGCGAAGTGGAAATTCTGTTCGACCAGCAGGATCGTGAACCCTTGTGCCTTGAGCTCGGCGATGGTTCGGCCGATCTGCTGAACGATCACCGGCGCTAGCCCTTCGGTGGGTTCATCGAGCAGCAACAGCCGCGCGCCGGTGCGCAGTATGCGCCCGATCGCCAGCATCTGCTGCTCGCCGCCGGAAAGCTTGGTGCCCTGGCTCGAGAGCCGCTCCTTCAGATTCGGGAACAGCGTGAAAATCTGCTCGAGGGTCAGGCCGCCATCCTTGACCTTGGGCGGCAGGAGCAGGTTCTCCTCGACGTTCAAGCTGGAAAAAATCCCGCGCTCCTCGGGACACAGCGCAATCCCAAGATGGGCAATCCGGTTCGACGGCAGGCGTATCGTCTCCATCCCGTCGAGCGAGATCGAGCCCTCGCGGCGGCCAACGATGCCCATGATCGACTTCATGGTCGTCGTCTTGCCGGCGCCGTTTCGGCCGAGGAGCGTAACGACCTCGCCGGCCGCGACATCGAAGGCCACGCCGTGCAGGATGTGCGACTCGCCGTACCAGGCGTTCAGCTCCCGCACCGCGAGCAGCGACGCGTTCGTGACCCCCTCAGGCATGCCCGGCTCCGAGATATGCCTGGATCACATTGGGGTTCTTCGACACTGCCGCGTAATCGCCCTGAGCGAGAATCTCCCCGCGGGCGAGGACCGTGATGTGGTCGGAAAGCGTCGACACCACGGAAAGGTTGTGCTCGACCATCAGCACCGTGCGATTGGCGGCGACTTTCTTGATCAGCGCCGCGATCCGGTCGACATCCGCATGCGTCATGCCCGCGGTGGGTTCGTCGAGCAGCATCATTTCCGGGTCGAGCGCGAGCGTCGTCGCCATTTCCAATGCTCGCTTGCGGCCATAGGCAAGCTCGACCGCCGGCATGACGCATGCCGATGTCGAGCGCATCACCGCGCTCGTCAAACGCGTATCCGCCAATCGCACGGTGCTGATGGTCGAGCACAACCTGTCGGTCGTCTCCACGCTTT
>DASZZK010000319.1:0-2057 GCA_035544975.1 Casimicrobiaceae bacterium
CGGCCATGACGAGCGCGAGAAGCGCGGCGACTGTGCATTGCGCAAGCGCAGTCTTCAGCTTGATCATCGGCATTGTCATCTGAATGTTCCTCCTTGAATTTCGGGCATGTCTGCAGCAGTTCGACATCGAACGCCGGATTATTTCTCGCTCCGCCGTTGGCGCCATTCACGATAACGCGCCAGCGTGTCCAAGTTCGGAGGGTAGGTGCCTGGCAATGCCCGCCCTCCGGCGATTTCGCCGAGCACGAATTCCTCAAGCGTTTCCTGCTCGTGCGCGTCGCCGGCAACCTCGTCGGCCAGGTGTCGCGGTATCACCACCACGCCCTCGCCGTCGCCGACCAGAACGTCGCCGGGAAACACCGCCACGCCGCCGCACGCGATGGGCAGGTTGATGTCGACCGCGTGATGGCAGACAAGGTTGAGAGGCGCGCTGCCGCCGGCGCCATACACCGGAAAGTCCATCATGCCGATGGCCTCGCTGTCGCGCAAACAACCGTCGGTCACGATGCCCGCGGCGCCGCGCACTTTCAGCCTCGTCAGCAGGATGTCCCCGCCAGACGCGGCGCGCGTCTCGCGCCTGCAGTCCATGACCAGGACATGCCCGGGAGGCACGGTCTCTATGGCCTTGCGTTGAGGGTGCTCGGGGTTGTCGAAAACGCTGATCAGGTCGAGATCTTCCCGCGCCGGGATGTAACGCAAAGTGAATGCCTCGCCGACCATATTCTCTTTCGCCGCGCTCATGCGGCGTATGCCCTGTATGAAAACATTGCGCAGACCGCGCTTGAACAACTGGGTGGTGAGCGTGGCGGTGCCGGCGTGCTTGAGGTGCTGCAGCGTTTCGCTGGAGATCATGTTTGAGCGATTTGGGTGCTTATGTCGGACGGAAGACTACTGCAGTGTCGGGGGCATCATGATAACGTGATCCGGAATGCAGAGCTTGCGGCCGACCAAGGCGCGGGCAGCGTGCCTTAAAGCGCGTCCGCAGCGCGACCGAACCGGCTTGGGATTAGAATGTCTGAGCAACGCTGGAATGAAAAACGTGGCTTCAGCCATTCCCATAACAAGATAGCGGCATGGACACTTCCCCACCGACCTGCTTACGCCTGACCGATTTCAGCCACGGCGGCGGTTGCGGCTGCAAGATTTCGCCGTCGGTGCTGCGCGACATCATCGCCCGATCGTCGCCGGGGATTGTCCCGCGCGATCTTCTGGTCGGCATCGAGACAGCCGACGACGCGGCGGTCTACCGCATCAATGACCGCCAGGCGATCGTCGCGACCACGGATTTTTTCATGCCCATCGTCGATGATCCTTTCGACTTCGGAGCCATCGCCGCGGCCAACGCGCTGTCTGACGTGTACGCCATGGGCGGCACACCCTTGTTCGCGCTGGCGATAGTCGGCATGCCGGTCGACCGACTGCCGGTCGATACGATCCGTCGCATTCTCGATGGCGGCGAATCCCTGTGCACCAAAGCTGGCGTCCCGGTCGCGGGTGGACACACCATCGATTCCGTCGAGCCCATTTACGGCTTGGTCGCCATCGGGCTGGTCGACCCCGAGCACATCAAGCGCAATCGAGGCGCACTTGTTGGCGACGCGTTGATCCTCGGCAAACCGCTTGGCGTCGGCATCTACAGCGCGGCGTTGAAAAAAAAGCAGCTGCCCGCGGGTCGCTACGAAACGATGCTCGCCACCGCAACCAAGCTCAACACTCCGGGTATCGCGCTCGGCGCGATGAAAGGCGTTCATGCATTGACCGACGTCACCGGCTTCGGCCTCTTGGGACATCTGTTGGAAGTCTGCCGCGCTTCCGCCGTCGGCGCCAAGATCGCGTTCGATCGCGTGCCGCTGTTGCCCGACGCGGCCGAGCTGGCTGGACTCGGACTCGTGACCGGCGCCTCGAGCCGCAACTGGGCAAGTTATGGCGACGAGATCGACGGCGATATTGACGTCACGGAGCGTGCGCTGCTGACTGACCCACAGACCTCGGGCGGCCTCCTTGTCGCGTGCTCGCTCGACGCGGTCGACGATGTCTTGCGGGCATTCCGCACCGAT
>DASZZK010000320.1:0-9498 GCA_035544975.1 Casimicrobiaceae bacterium
GTCGACATCATTCCGATGAACATGTTCGGGCTGTTCAATGAAGTTATCGCCAATCCGGCGTCGTTCGGACTGACCAACGCGACTTCACCGGCGTGCACCACGGCGAGCTCGATCAACTGCACGCTGGCAACGCTGGTGGCGCCCAACGCGGACAAGACGTATATCTTCGCCGACGTGGTGCACCCGACGCCGACGAGTCACCAGATCATTTCCGACTACGCGGCCGCGATCATCGAAGCGCCGCAAAAGATCGGCCTGCTCGGCGAAGCGCCGCTGCAGGTCGAGCAAGCCAACTTCCGCGCCATCGACGGTCGCATGTGGTCGGGGCTCAACACTCCGCGTCCGCAGAACAAATTCGATGCGTACGCGGTATACGACTACGGCAACTACGATCATAGCGGCGACACCGGTGGCAGCGAGGCTCAGCTGAACAGCATTGTCGTCGGCGTGGATATGAAGATTTCCGACCAGATGCTCGCGGGAATCGCATTCGGGTACACCGAAGACAAGGGATCGTTCGGGAACGGTCGCGGCGGGTTCAGACTCAACGAGGCGTCGATGACCGGCTACGTGGGCTACGGTTCCGGCCCCTGGTACGTCGGTGCCAGCCTCGGCGCCGGCGACCTGGAATTCCGCAACATTCGCCGTAGCTTTGCGCTCGGCGCGGGCAGTCGGACCGAAACCGGAGATACGCGCGGCACGCACGTGATGGGCCGGGTGTTTGGCGGATACTGGTTTAATACTTCCGGAGCCTGGATCCACGGCCCCTTCGCCCGATTGACCTATCAGCAAGCCAAGGTCGACGCATGGTCCGAGTCGGGCACCAGCAGCAGTGCGATGACATTCGGTCGCCAGAAACGCGATGCATTCCTGTCGAGCCTGGGTTGGCAGGCAAGTGGCAACATCGGCTCGCTGCGACCGTTCGGGCGCGTCACCTGGGAGAAGGATTACGATAAGGACGATCGGAGCGTGCGCGCCGGACTGGTCTCGATGCCCGGGACGTTTTCGATTCCCGTGTTCAGGGCTGACGACAACTATTTCCTGTTCAACGTCGGCGCCAGCGCCGATCTGGGCAGCAAGCTGGTTGGCTTCGTCAGCGTCAGCGCGACCGCCAGCAAGGATGACGGCAATTATCAGGCGGTGACCGTGGGCGTCCGCATGCCGCTGTAGCGCCGAGAAGGCCGCGTCGGCTCCCAGCGCGCCTGTTATGACGTGCAACTTTGCGCGTCGCCGGCTTTTTTCTTGAGCAGGCTTCGGCCCGCTGCAACAACGATCAAATCCGCCCGGCTCGTGGCTTTCGCGGCGCGCGCGCAAACGCCAAATCATAGACTGGTCGCGGCAATGCTCGCAGCAACCTGCCAACTAAGGCCATCTGCCACGGGAATACATAGAACCGGCGGCCGCGCCTGATGGCCCGCACCGTCAGCCGTGCCGCCTCGTCAGCGGAAAGCAGAAAGGGCATGGGATACGGATTTTTTTCGGTCATCGGCGTCGCAATGTATCCGGGACAGAGCGTGATCACTTCGACGCCGGAGCCTATAAGCTCGACGCGAAGGCTTTCCAGATAACTGATCGCCGCGGCCTTCGACGCGGAGTAAGCGCCTGAACCTGGCAGGCCCCGAAAGCCTGCGACGCTGGCCACGCCGACCAGCTTGCCGCGCTTCTCGGCGACGAACGCGGACAAAAACGGCTGAAAGGTATGCACCATGCCGAGCGCGTTGGTGTCGAGCACGGTGCGAAACGCATCGTTGTCGTCTTCGTGGGCGGTCAACGTGCCGACCGACACCCCGGCGTTGGCCACAACGACATCCGGCGTCCCGTAACGCGCCATGAAATCGTGAGCCGCCGCGCGAAGCGCGGAAGGATCGCGCACGTCGCCGCCATACACGGCGCAGGTTGCGGGCGCCAAGCTCCTGGCCAGTTGCTGCAGCGAATCGACGCGCCTCGCATAGAGGCCGAGCACAGCGCCTTCGGCGGCGTAGCGGCGCGCCAGCGCCGAGCCAAGGCCGGAGGAAGCGCCGGTTAGGAAGACTTTCACCGGCGCTTCTTGTTTCCGGCTACGAACGTGCGCAGGACGAGGTCAGCTGCGGGCGCGTTCGGCGCGCGCTTTCGCGATCAAGGCGTCGAGTGCAGCCGGGACGGCGGCGTGTCCGCCGATGCGATCGGAAGAGGTCAGAAATTTGCCGTCGACGACCATCGTCGGCACGGCCTGGATGTTGTACTCCTGGGCGAGCACCAAAGCGCGCTTGAGCTTGCTGTCGACGCCAAAGGAACCATAGATCTCGGCTGCCTTGGCGCGATCGACGCCTTTGCTGGCAACCCAGTCAAGAAACGCCTTGTCCTGATAGAGCGGGAGGTTGGCGACGTGGACCGCCTTGAAGACTTCCGGCGACAGGCGCAGGTCCTCGCCCATCGCCTCCAGTGTGTAATAGGCCTTGGCCAGCGGCTTCCACCGGTCCTGGAACATCACCGGCACGCGCACGAACTGAACATCGGCCGGCGCCGTCTTGGCCCAATTCTGCAAATAGGGTTCGAGGTCGTTGCAGTGCGGGCAGCCGTAGGAAAAGAACTCGATGACCTCGATCTTCTTTCCTTTTTCCGCCGGCTGCACGCTCCTGAGGCGCGTGTACTGCTTGCCCTCGACCAGGTCGGCCGCACTCGTGCTGGAGAACGCCAGCACCGCGAGCACGCCGAAAACAACCATGGTAAATCTCTTCATTGCTGCTCCCGCGAAAGGGGGGTTGATACTCAACGCCCATTGGGCCGTGCCCGCCGACTTAGAGTTCCCGCTTGAGGCGGAACTCGAGCCATAGACGCACTAAGGATTCTTGATCACCGCGACGTCGAACCCGCTCTTTCCGAGATCAGCTTTGATGCGATTGAGCTCGTCGGTATTGTCATAAGGCCCTAGACGGACCCGGTAGCGCACTGACTTGTCGGCCAGCGTGGCCATTTGCACCGACGCCTCCCAGCCCGAAAGCGCGAGCCGGGCCTTGAGATTTTCCGCGTCGGACTCGCTGGCGAAGGCCCCTGCCTGGAGCCATAAGCGATCGACCGGCTTGGTCTGCGTTTCCGGCGCCTTTGGAAGCTTCGGCTCCTCAGTGCCGGGCAAAATCTTGTAGAAGTCGAATCGCGGCTTCTCCGGCGTCGAGGTCGCCGGAACGGTTTCGGGCTTGCCGTTGCGAACGATTTCCTTTTGCACGCCCGTCGCAGCGGGAGAGCCGGTAAGCCCGGATTTTCCGAGGAAATACGCGATCGCCGCGGCGACCGCGAGTCCCAGCACCAGGCCCACGAAGACGCCGAGCAAAGTCCCACCGCGCATCGCGCGCGGGCAGCCGGGGCCGGCGGATTGCAGTCGATCTCGCTCGTTCATTCTGCTTTCTTCGATCACATTCTCGCCGGGGCGTTGACGCCCAGGACCGCGAGCCCGTTGCGAATAACCTGGCCGGTTGCGACCACCAGTGCAAGGCGCGCTTGACGCAACGCATCGTCGTCGACCAGAAACTGCTCCGCATTATAGTAGCTGTGAAATTCCGCCGCCAATTCCTTCAGATAAAAGGTTATGAGGTGCGGCGCCAGCTCACGGGCCGCTACCGCGAGCTCGTCCGGAAAATCCGCGAGACGACGCATCAACGCGTTTTCATACGCACTGGAAAGCGGCGACAGATCCGAGCTGCGCAAACTGTCGGCCGCGCCAGCGGGCGAAATTCCCGCCCTCTCCAGCACGCTGCAGACTCGGGCGTGAGCGTACTGCACATAGTAGACCGGGTTCTCCTCGCTTTGCGCTCGCGCAAGGTCGATATCGAACGTCAGCTGCGAGTCAGACTTGCGCAGCAAGAAGAAAAAACGCACGGCGTCGCGCCCGACTTCGTCGATGAGCTCGCGAAGCGTAAGCGCGGTCCCGGCACGCTTGCTCAACTTGACTTCCTCCCCGCCGCGCATCACCAGAACCATCTGGTGCAGCACGTATTCGGGATAACCGACAGGAATGCCGAGGTCGAGCGCCTGCAATCCCGCGCGGACACGCGAAAGCGAGCCGCCGTGATCGGCGCCCAGCTCAGTGATCGCGCGTTTGAAGCCGCGCTGCCACTTGGTCACGTGATAGGCGATGTCAGGAACGAAATAGGTGTAACTCCCGTCCGACTTGCGCATCACGCGATCCTTGTCGTCGCCATAGTCGGTGGTCTTGAGCCACAGCGCGCCGTCCTGCTCGTAGGCTCTGCCCGCGGCGATCAGTGCCCGGATCGTCTTGTCGACCAGGCCGTCGGAATAAAGCGATGATTCCAGGTAATACTGGTCGAAGCGAACGCCGAAGGCTGAGAGGTCCGCGTCCTGCTCGCGCCGCATCGCGGCCACGGCAAAGACCTGGATCGCATCCACGTCGTCGCCCGCACCATCGTTTGGATGTTGCGCCAGGTAGGCGCGCGCAATCTCGCGCACGTACTCGCCCTGGTAGCCGTCGGCGGGAAAGGGCGCGCTTGCGCCTGCCGCCTCGCGCACGCGGGCCTGGACCGAAAGCGCGAGATTCGCGATCTGTGCGCCGGCATCGTTGTAATAGTATTCCCGATGGATGCGGTAGCCCTGCGATTCCACCAGGCGCGCGATCGCATCTCCAACCGCCGCGGCGCGCCCATGGCCCACATGCAACGGACCGGTCGGATTCGCCGAAACGAATTCGACGATTGCCCTCGCTCCTTGCGCCGCCGCGACCCGTCCGAATCCATCGCGCTGGTCGAGAATCCGCGCAATGACCTCGCGGCGCGCGGTGTCGGAGAGAAACACGTTGATGAATCCCGCGCCCGCCATTTCAACCCGCGCCACCCGCGGCGAGGGCTCGAGCGCTGCGATCAGCGCCGCCGCCAGCTCACGTGGATTGCGCTTGAGAGTCTTGGCCAGCTGCAGCGCGACGTTGCTTGAATAGTCGCCGTACTGCGCCTGTTTCGGACGCTCGAGTGCAATCCGCGGGGCGTGTCCCGGAGCGACGCGCGCAAGGCCGGCGGACAGCCATTCTGCGAGCTGGGACTTGAAGTCGGTCAAGGGATTCGCCGCGAACGGCGGCGTTCGACAAAGCGGTGGATTATAGCGCGCCGCGAGCGGCGGGCCTCGAAAAGCCCTCATGCAAAGCTGAGCGGATCGACGTCGATGCCCCAGCGGACCCGTCGCTCCCCCAGTTGCTCGAGCTCGGCGCGCCAGAGCGGAAGAAAAGCCTGCAACGAGCGACGGTCGTTGCTTTGAACGAGCACTTGGCCGCGCTCCATGCCGGCGCGGCGCGCCAGCCCGGCAGGCACCGGCGGGTAGAGCTCGCATCGACAGGCGTGCGCCGCGATGACGGCGCGGCCACGTTCCGCGGCAGCATCCAGAAAAGACATCATCGGTGCACGCGTTTTCGCTTCGGCGGCAAGCAAGGCAAGATGCGCGAACGGAGGCAGGCCGAGACTTCGGCGCTCGGCGAGCAGGGCCTCAGCGTAACGATCGTAGTCGTGCCCGACGAGCGCCTTGTACAGCGGATGATCCGGAAAGTCCGTTTGCACCAGCACCTCGCCGGCGAGGGCGCCGCGGCCGGCGCGGCCGGCAACTTGTTCGAGCAACGCAAAGAGGCGTTCCGTAGCGCGAAATTCCGCGCTGTAGAGCGCATTGTCGGCGCCGAGGACGCCGACCAGCGTCATGCGGGGAAAGTCATGCCCCTTGGCGAGCATTTGAGTACCAACAAGGATGTCGATCTCGCCCGCCTCGATGGCATCGCGCATGACAACGAATGACCCCTTTCGGCGCGTGCTGTCACGATCGACGCGCAACACTCGGGCACCCGGAAATAAGTCGGTGAGCGCGCGCTCGAGCCGCTGCGTGCCGAAGCCCAAGGGAAGCAGATCCTGGTTACCGCAATCGGGACACGCCGCCGGCAGGAGAGCAGCGTGGCCGCAGTGGTGACAGCGGAGCATTGCATCGTCCCGGTGCACCACGAGACGCGCGCTGCAGCGCGGACACATCGCTTTCCATCCGCAAGCCGCGCACAACAGCGACGGCGCGAAGCCGCGCCGGTTGATGAACAGCATCGCCTGCTCGCGCTTCGCGAGACGGGCCGCAATCGCGTGCTGCAATGCCGGCACGATGCCTTCGATGTTGCCCGGGGCCCGGCTCGGCACCAGGCGCACGATGGGTAGCGCGCTATGGGGGGTCGCGCGCTGCGGGAGCTTCTGCCACAGGTATCGGCCGCGCTTCGCCTGTGCGTAGCTTTCGAGCGAAGGTGTGGCGCTGCCGAGAATGATGGGCACACCGCGCAACTGCGCCCGGAAAATCGCGACGTCGCGCGCGTGATAGCGCACTCCGTCCTGTTGCTTGAACGATGCGTCGTGTTCCTCGTCCACGACGATCAAGCCGAGGCGCGGCAACGGCGCGAACACGGCCAGACGCGTTCCGACCAGAAGCTGTATTTCTCCCCGCGCGGCCGCCAGCCAGCGCGTCCTGCGCTCGAGAGCTCCGAGCCGGCTGTGCAGCGCGGCAACGCGAATGGCGGGCAAGGCGGATGCGATGCGCTGTTCGAGCTGCGGTGTCAGATTGATCTCCGGCACCAGCAGGAGTGCCTGTCTGCCCGCGTCGATCACGCGGGCGGCAGCGGCCAGGTAAACCTCGGTCTTGCCGCTCCCGGTAACGCCCTGCAGCAATGACGGCCGGAAAGCAAAAGGCTCGGCGACCGCGGCGTCGAGCGCCGCGCGCTGGTCGGGATTCAGCGCACGCGCAGGCGCGTGCACGCGGTCGACGACTTCCAGCAGTTCGACCCGTCGCTCGCGCCGCCCTTTGCCGAACGTGAGCGGCGGCAGCATTTGCGCGAGACACAAGCCGATCGGCTCCTGATAATAAGTCGAGACAAAGCTTGCCAGTTCGCGAAGATCGGTCGGAATGGGCGGGACATCGGACAAAACTTCGTCGACCGGTATCAATCGCTCGGGGGCGACCTCGCTGCTTTCGACGATCTCGACGGCCACGCCGTGCAGGCGTCGGCGGCCAAGTCGAACGACCAGCACGCTGCCGGGATCCGGCACCAGTCCGGCGGGCAACCAATAGTCGAACAGTTGATGGGCTGCCACCGGCAGAGCAACGCGAACAATGGCCACGATCAGCGTCCGACGAGCCCGCAACGATCGCGCGCACCGTCGAAAAAACATGTTGTAGTGTTCTGAATCATCGCACCAGGTTCAGCATTGCGCGCCAAGCTGTTCTTTTTCCAGTACTAGTCCAGCGGTATTTTTGCGATGTGGATAAATCTGTGCATAAGTAAAGCGTGTTTGGAGCGGCTCGTCTGTCAGTGGTTGCCGGCTTGCACGGGGACGGGCGCAACAGCCTGGAAATCTTGCCACAAACTCAAAGACTTGGAGTGGGCTTACTGGGAGAAGCGTTTCCGGTCGTTCCGCCCATGGGGGACCGCGCACGACTGTGCGTAAGTGCCCCGTGAGGGCGTGCCTTTCCGCCTTTGTCAAAACCCCGGAGACCGAGCACTGGTGGGGGTTTGCGCCTTATGCCCGTCGACCCCGGCGGACGCTGCATGCTGCCGTCGCGATTCGCCGTGAACCGCGGCGACCAGCGCGGCGACGTTTTCCGGCGCCGTTGACGGCAGGATCCCGTGGCCGAGATTGAAGATGTGCCCCGGCTCCGATCCCGCGGCTCGGACGATCGCGAGCGCGGCATCACGCGTCGCTTCGGGGGTCGTCAATAGAACCATCGGGTCGAGATTACCCTGTAACGCGACGCGTGCTCCCACCTGCCGCCGGGCGGCCCCGATATCCGTCGTCCAGTCGAGCCCTACGGCGTCGCAACCACAGGCGGCGATGCGGTCCAGCCATTGCCCGCCGCCTTTGGTGAAAACGATCGTGGGGACGCGACAGTCTTCATCGTGGAGGCGCTTCAGGACCGCTTTGATGTAGGACAGCGAAAACGCGTCGTAGGCGTCGGCTGCAAGCAAGCCTCCCCAGGTATCGAAAATCATCACGACGTCCGCCCCGTGAGCGACCTGCTGCGCAAGATACGCACCCACCGCCTCGGCATTGATCGCCAGCACGCGGCGGAGCAGATCCGGGCGTGCATAGAGCATGCGCCGCACCCTGCCGAAATCGGCGCTGCCCGCGCCCTCGATCATGTAGCAGGCGAGAGTGAATGGGCTGCCGGCAAAACCGATCAAGGGCACGCTTCCGGCCAACGCCAGCTTGATCGACGCGACCGCGTCGTAGACGTAGGTGAGGCGGGATGGATCAGGCGCCGCCAGCTTCGAGATCGCGGCCTCGTCGACCAGCGGCCGCTCGAACCGGGGCCCTTCGCCTTCCGTGAACGAGAGCCCCAGGCCCATCGCGTCGGGCACGGTGAGGATATCGGAGAAAAGGATGGCCGCATCGAGCGGAAAACGCACCAGCGGTTGGAGCGTCACCTCGGTCGCGAGGGCAGGGTCGGTGCAAAGCTTCATGAAGCTGCCGGCGCGAGCGCGCGTCGCATTGTATTCGGGCAAATAGCGGCCCGCCTGGCGCATCAGCCACACGGGGGTGTACTCGGTAGGCTCGCGCTTGAGCGCGCGCAGCAGCGTGTCGTTTTTCAGGGGGATCATCAGTAGGGCGCGAGGCGGCGAACGAACGCCTCGCGCTTTTTAGTGAGGCAGCAGAGCCCGACCGCAAAGCCGTTCGAGTATCGCCAATGGCGAGCTTCGCGGGTCGTAAAGCGCGGAGACGGGGACGTGGATCGTCTGCTCGAGCATGTGCTGGCCCGAAACGGCGGCGTGCATCACCTGGTCGGAAAAACACAGCCAGGTCGTTCCCGGCCCGAAACGCACCACTTGCTGCCCGCAAGTCTTCTGATAATCGAGGTCGGCTTTGGCGCGGTCGTGGAGTCCCAGCATCAGGTGATCGTATTCGCTGCGTGCGCCCTTGGTGACATGCAAAAGCGCCAGCATCGTTCGCGCGCCGGGAAGCGGACGACGTATCCGCGGCAGGAAGGTCCTGGCCACCGCCTCGAAGCTTTCGCCCACCCGCCAGACGCGATCTTCGTCCAAGCTGACATTCGAGAATACGCGCAGAATGCGCTCGCCGTGATTCGGTCGCGACGGGAAAGCATCGATGTGAAGCCGCGAATCGTCTTTTCGCCACGATATCGCGCGGCCGACCGCGGGTTGCGGTCGAAAACTCGTGCGTGCACGGGTGACGTAGGCCGCGTAACGCGGGAACAGCGTGCTGACCAGGTCCGCCGCGCTCGCCGCGAAGCGGGCGATCATCCGCGCGAGTGCTGCCAGATCCTCGGGTGCGCCCGCCGCTCCTTTGAGCGCTGCGCCGTCGAAGCTGATGTTCTTCGCCCTGCCATCAGCCCAGCGTGGCGACAGAAAACGCGTCTCGGCGGGATCGAGTCGAAACGCAAGATGCGGGAGTATAAGTATCCCGCCGCCTTCCAAAGTGCCGACCGCCGTTCGTTGCGCGTCGGGTGTGAGAAGGGGC
This sequence comes from Casimicrobiaceae bacterium, assembly GCA_035544975.1. Lineage (GTDB taxonomy): Bacteria > Pseudomonadota > Gammaproteobacteria > Burkholderiales > Casimicrobiaceae > PALSA-1003. The sequence continues at coordinate 9,468 of DASZZK010000320.1, forward strand.
TTCCAGCGGGCGAGGTCGAGCGAGACGACAG
>DASZZK010000321.1:0-4846 GCA_035544975.1 Casimicrobiaceae bacterium
CATGGGATCTCGACGTAACGAACGCCCTCCAGATCCCTCAACATCGTCGGCGGCAAGTCGTCGGCGATTTGACTCACGGCGTAGACCCGCCCCTGCGGCAGGAACGACTTCGCCAGCGCGACGTCTTCGCCGTCGATCGCCAGCAAGACCGCGTCGGGAGTGCGCGTCGCGAGCTCGCGTCTGAGTTGTCCCAGCCATTCCGGGTTCGCGTCGAAACGATACTGGCTCGGAGGAGCTCGTCCGGAATTTTGCCATTCGGCGGCGAACGCCGCGGCGAACCGGCGCTGCAGTGCACCGCTGCTTACGACGACGGCCACCGAACGCACGCCGTCCGCACCCGCGACGCGCGCGATCTGGGCGGCGTCGTTGTCGACCGAAAGGGCCAGAGCGTATGCGTTGTCGGGCAGCGGCAAGCCGTCATCGGTCTGGTTGAGCGCCAGCATGCGTGGACGCGAAGGCGCCATGGCGAGCACGGTCTTGAGATCGTCGCGCGTCAGCGGGCCGACGACCAGGGCGACGCCTGCATCCACCGCGGCGGCGAGGGCCGGCAAGACGCCGTCGTCGCCGTGGCCGATCACGCGGATCCGGGAGCTGATCCCGGCGCGTTTAGCGGCGGCGAGGAAGCCGGCCTTCACGGCTTCGGCCGCCGGACCGTACGCCGCCGACTCCAGCGGCAGCAACAGCGCGATCACGTCGCTCGTGGCCTGCGGCGCCATCATCGGCGGCAGGGGACGGGTCACCGCTCCGGATGGAAGCGCCGGCGGCGCTGGCAGAACCGGCGCAGGCGCAGGCGAGGCTGGCGGCATTGAAGGCGCGGGCGGCCCGGCAGGACGCATGGTTGCCCCACCGGGCCTGCCACCGGACAATGGCGTGGTGGTGCAAGCGACGACGGCGAGCACCAATGCGATCGGCGCTGCAACGCGTGCGCATCTCGAGCCAAACGCATGCGTCATCGAAAAGGGGAACATCGTAATGACCAGAAGAGAGCCGTCGCCGGTGCTGGCGCGAACATTATATGTGGTCGCCACGCCGATCGGTAATCTGCGCGACATCACCTTGCGCGCGCTCGACGTCCTGGAACGGGCCGACATCATCGCCGCGGAGGATACGCGGATCACCGCAACGCTGACCTCGCACTATGGCATCACGGCGCGTCTTGCATCCTTGCACGCGCACAATGAGCGGCAGCGCGCGGAGGAGGTCATCGCCTGGCTCGCCGCGGACAAGCGCGTGGCGCTGGTGACCGACGCGGGAACGCCGGCGATAAGCGATCCCGGTGCGGCGCTGGTGCGCGCGGTGGTCGACGCCGGCTTTGCGGTCGTGCCGATTCCGGGGGCAAGCGCGGTCATCGCCGCATTGTCGGCGTCCGGGCTCGCGGCGTCACAATGGTTGTTCTGCGGCTTTCTTCCGGCGACCGCAAGCGCGAGATCAAAGGAGATCGAGCGCTTGCGCACCTTCGGCTGCGCACTGGTGTTCTACGAGGCGCCGCATCGGATTGCGGCCACGCTCGATGCTCTCGCCGCGGCGCTTGGGCCTGAGCGCGGGTTGGTCATCGCACGCGAGCTTACCAAGCGTTTCGAGACGATCCATCGCGGCACTCTGGGCGACGCCGCGGAATGGCTTGCCGCTGATACGAATCGAAAGCGCGGCGAGTTCGTGCTGATCGTCGAGCCGGCGGCTCAAGCTCCGCCGGCGAAGATGGACAGTGACGACGCATTGCTTGCGGCGCTGCTCGCGGAGCTGCCGCTGGCGCAATCGGTCAGGATTGCGGTCGCCGCCACCGCCAAGCCGAAAAACCGTATTTACGAACGCGCGCTTGCGCTGAAGAAGGGCTAGCGAAGCGTCGAGACGAAATCGGCAATTCTCTCCAGCGTCGCCGACGGCTGATCGCGATGCGGCGAATGTCCGCAATCGGCAAGCTCCACTCTTTCGACGCGGCCGGAGACCTGGCGCTCGATGGCATCGAGCTGCGCCAGTGTCCCATATTCATCGTCGCGACCCTGAATGAGCAGCAGCGGACAGGCGATGCCGGACAGATAGGGCTCGATGTTCCAGTCGCGAAACGCGGGTGAGAGCCAGATGTCGTTCCAGCCGCGAAATGCGGAATCGACGTCGATGTGGTAGCGGCCGAGCTTCGTGCGCAGGTCGGTGCTTTGGTAGTCATCTCTGGCCTGCGCGATGCTGGCAATCGACAGGTCTTCGACGAAGACATGAGGCGCCATTGCGACCAGCGCGCGTACCGGGCGAACGCCTGCGCCGGCGTGAATCAGGGCAATCGACGCGCCATCGCTGTGGCCGATCAGAATCACATCGACGATGCCGAGCGCGTCGAGGAGCGCGGGAAGCGTCACCAGCGCCTCGTCGTGCATGTAACGCGGAGTACGAGCCGCGACCCGCGCTGTCGAACGACCGTAGCCGGCACGCGAGTAAACCAGCGCCGGGTGCGCCGTGGCGTCGGCGACGCGCTGCGGAAAGTCCGTCCACAGCGCAACCGAGCCCAAGCCCTCATGCAGAAATATCAACGTCGGCCCCGGACGATCGGTGCCGATGCGCACGCACTCCAGTTCTTGGCCCGCGATATCCACGATTCGGGTCGGGGCCAGATCCAAAGACCGCTAAACGCCCAGATATTGCGCGCGCAATCCCGGCTCAGCGGCTAGCCCCGCCGGCGGCGCGTCGAATACCTTGCGTCCCTTCACCAGGATGACGCAGCGGTGCGCGAGCTGGGACAGCATGGCGAAGTTCTTGTCGACGATGACGATCCCCATTCCGGCATCGCGCAGCGCGCGTATCGTCTGCCAGATTTCGCGCGCGATCAGCGGCGCCAGGCCTTCCGTCGCCTCGTCCAGAATCAGGATTCTCGGATGGGTCATCAGCGCGCGGCTGATGGTCAGCATCTGCTGCTCGCCTCCCGACAACTGCGTGCCCAGGTGCGAAAGGCGTTCCGCCAATCGCGGGAACGTTTGCAGGACGCGCGAAAGCGTCCAGCTCTCGAGAGCGCCCGGGTCATGCCGCGCCGCCATCAGCAAGTTCTCGCGCACGGTGAGATTCGGAAATACGCCGCGCCGCTCGGGGATGTAGGCGACCCCCAGGCGGGCGATGCGAAAGGGCGCCGATCCGGTCACCGCTGTTCCGTCCAGGGTGACCGTCCCAGCGCGCGGACGCACGAGTCCCAGCATGGAGCGGATCAGCGTCGTCTTGCCCATGCCGTTTCGGCCCATGAGCGCGATGGCCTCGCCTTCGGCGACCGAAAAATCGACCCCGTGCAGGATGTGGCTGCTGCCGTAGAAGGTATGCAGGCCGCGGGCGTCGAGCATGTCAGGCCGTCACGAGCGTCGAGTCCGCGCCAAGGTAGGCGCGCTGAACATCGGGGTTGGCGCGAATGGCTTCCGGGCTGCCGCTGGCCAGGACCGCGCCGTTGACCATCACCGTAAGGCAATCAGCAAGCGCGAAGACGGCGTCCATGTCGTGCTCGATCAGCAGGATGCCGTGATCGACCGACAGCTGCTTGAGAAGGCCGACGATGCGCGCCGACTCCTCGGCGCCCATCCCCGCGAGCGGCTCGTCCAGAAGCAGGATTGAAGGCGCCGTTGCGAGCGACATGGCGATCTCGAGCGCCCGCCGCTCGCCGTGCGAAAGCGCGCTGGCCGGCAGGCGCCCGCGGGTAGCGAGCCCGACGATCGCAAGCGCGCGATCGGCCGCGTCGTTCCATTCGCGATACGACTCGGCCGGCCTCAGGCAGCGCGCCAGACCGGTATCGCGCGACTGTGCGGCGAGACGGCAATTTTCGAACGCCGTAAAGCTCGGGAACAAATTCGAATGCTGAAAAGTGCGGGCCACGCCGCGCAGTACGATGCGATCGGGCGTCCAGTCGGTGATGTCCTCGCCGCGCAGGCGAACGGTGCCCGCGGAGGCCTTGAGCTCGCCCGACAGAAGATTGACCAGAGTCGATTTACCGGCGCCGTTGGGTCCGATGATGGCGTGGATGCTGTGGTCGCCCAACTCCAGCGTCACCCCGTCGACGGCGGTCAATCCACCGAAGCGGCGGGTCAGGTTTGTGGTCGCGAGAATGGGCTCAGGCATCGTCGTCCTTCTCGCCAAGTCGGGACCGCCAGCGCGCCGCGATCGTCTGTGGCAATCCCGCCAAGCCTTGTGGAAAAAGCAGCACCGTGACGATGATGAAGCCGCCCATCAACAGCGGCCAATGCTTGGTGAGCGTCGAGAACCATTCCTGAAGCAGAACGTACGAGAAGGTTCCGATCACTGCACCGAAAAGCGTACCCATCCCGCCAAGGATCAGCATCATGAGCACCACGCCGGACTGGTGCCAGGCCAGGAGCTCCGGATTGACGTAGCCTTCCTTGGCGGCAGCGAGATATCCCGCAAGCCCCGCCAGCGTTCCGGCAAGGACGAACGCCGCGAGCTTGTAGCGCCGCGTTGCGAAGCCGAGCGCGCGCATGCGCTGCTCGTTGGCCTTGATGCCTTGCAAGGCGCGGCCGAAGGGCGAGCGCAGGATCAGCGCCAGCAGCAGGAAAGCGACGGCGAGGAGCGCAAGCACCACATAGTAAAAGTGCAAGTCGTTGGCGAGATCGAGTCCGGCGATGCCGGTTGCCGGCCGCGTGTTGACATATATCCCGTCCGACCCGCCCGCGACCCGGGTGTCGTGAAAGAAGTAGTAGACCATCTGCGCGAAGGCGAGCGTGACCATGATGAAATACACGCCCGAGGTGCGCACTACGAACACGCCGATCACGAGCGCGGTGAGAGCGCTGGCGGCAAGCGACAGCGGCAGGGTGAGCCAGAAGTTGGCCGGATCGCTCGCCGGGGCCGCCATCGCGAGGGTGTA
>DASZZK010000322.1:0-4602 GCA_035544975.1 Casimicrobiaceae bacterium
ACAAGGTCGCGCTCGAGGATCATTTCTGGCACTGGCTCTATCTGCCGGTGGCGCACGGCACCGACGCGATGGCGCGGCTGATCGGACGAATCCAGCAGGGCCGCATTTCCATCTACCTCACTTACAGCTTCTGCACGCTGCTCGCGCTGCTGTTTTTCGTCCGATGACCAGAACAATGTCTGCGCAATGACGAAACGATGACAGCGACCGGGCTTCTCTCGCAAACGCTGCAGCTTGCCATCGCGCTGCTGCTCGCGCCATTGCTTGTGGGCTGGGTCAACCAATGCCGGGCGTGGCTTGCGAACAAGAGCGCGCCATCGTTGTTTCTGCCTTACCGGACCATCCGCAAGCTGTTCCACAAGAATGCGCTGGTCGCCGAAAATGCGTCGCCGATTTTTCGCCTGACGCCCTATATCGTGTTCGCTGCCATGGCACTCGCGGCGGCGATCGTTCCTTCGCTTGCAACCGACCTGCCGTTCGCGCGCGCCGCCGACACAATCGCTCTGGTCGGGCTGTTCGCGCTGGCGCGCGTCTTCATCGCACTTGCGGCAATGGACATCGGCACTGCATTCGGAACCATGGGCGCGCGACGCGAGATGTTCGTCGGCTTCCTGGCCGAGCCCGCTCTGCTGATGGTGTTGTTCACCGCGTCGCTTCTTTCGGGCTCGACCTCGTTGCCGACGATAGTCGAGACCCTGGCGCATCGCGAACTCGCGATTTACCCCAGCCTCGCCTTCGCCGGTGTCGCGTTCACCATGGTGTCGCTGGCCGAGAATGCGCGCATTCCCATCGACAACCCCGCGACGCACCTCGAGCTCACCATGATTCATGAGGCGATGACGCTCGAATACTCCGCGCGCCACCTGGCGTTGATCGAATGGGCCTCGGCGCTGAAGCTGTTCAACTATTCGTGCATCGGACTGGCGCTTTTCCTGCCGTTCGGAATCGTGCAAGGCAGCACCGACTGGCTGGCGATTCTCGGCGCCACCCCGGTGCTCATCGCCAAGCTCGCCGTCGGCGGCTTCGGACTTGCGCTGATCGAAACCTTGTCGGCGAAGATGCGCATCTTCCGCGCGCCGGAGTTTTTGGGCACGGCGTTCCTTCTCGCGGTACTGGCGATGCTGGTCAACCTGCTGCTGGGGAGCTAGCGAGCAGATGACCGCAACCCCGCTTTGGGCGCAGCTCATCAACCTGCTGGCTGCCGTGCTGCTGCTGCTCGCGTTCGCGATGCTCGCGCAGCGGCGCGTGTTGACGCTGATCAATCTGTTCGCGGCCCAGGGGTTGGCACTCGCGAGCTCGACCGCCATCGTCGCCTTCGCCACCGGCCAGAGACATCTCTATTGGTCGGCCGGTCTGACACTCATCCTCAAGGTTGCTCTGCTGCCGTGGCTGCTGCACCGGCTGATCCGCAAGCTCGACGTTCGCTGGGACGTCGAGGGATTGATCAACATTCCCATGACCATGCTCATCGGCATTGTGCTGGTCGTGTTTGCATTCAACCTGGCGCTGCCCATCTCGCAGCTTGCCAACACGGTGACCCGCGCCACGCTGGGGATCGCCATGGCCAGCGTGATGCTGTCCTTCCTGATGATGATCACGCGGCGCAAGGCGATCCCGCAGGTGATCGGATTCCTGTCGATGGAAAACGGGCTGTTCTTTGCTGCGACCAGCGCGACCTACGGTATGCCGATGGTGGTCGAGCTCGGCATCGCGCTCGACGTACTGGTCGGCATGCTGATCCTTGGCGTCTTCTTTTTCCAGATACGGGAGCAGTTCGACAGCCTGGATCTCAAGCATCTCGAGCAACTGAAGGAAGAGAAGTGATCGAGATCCTTGTCGTCCTCGGCTTCCCCGTCGCCGGCGCGCTCCTGCTCGCCGCCATCGGACACCGCGACCAGGCACTGGCGGTCAACATGGTTGTCTGTCTGGCGACGTTTCTTTCCGCGACCGCGCTGACGGTGCGCGTGATCTCTCACGGCCCGCTGCTGGTGCTCGACCGCCTGTTCTTCGTCGATTCCTTCAACGTCTTTCTGGTAGCGCTCACCGCATTTGTCGGCTTCACCACGTCGATCTTCTCCCGGCAGTACATGAGAATCGAGCGCGACAGCGGACGCCTTACGCCCGCGCGACTGCGGCTCTACCACAGCATGTTCCAGGTCTTCAATTTCACCATGCTGCTGGCGCTCTTGACCAATAACATGGGCATCCTCTGGGTGGCGATGGAGGCGGCGACACTGGCGACGGTGCTGCTGGTGTCGCTGTATCGCACCCCGGCAAGTCTCGAGGCCGCCTGGAAGTACTTCATCCTCTGCGGTGTCGGGATCGCCCAGGCGCTGTTCGGCACCATCCTGCTCTATTTCGCCGCCGAGAAGCTCCTTGGCGCGGAAGGCGGCGCGCTGTTGTGGACCGAGCTCAACACCGTCAAGGGCCAGCTCGAGCCGACCGTCCTCTCGCTCGCGTTCGTGTTCCTGCTGGTCGGTTACGGAACCAAAGTCGGGCTCGTTCCGCTTCACAACTGGCTGCCGGATGCTCACGCCGAGGGCCCGACGCCGGTATCTGCGGTGCTCTCGGGTTTGCTGCTCAACGTCGCGCTCTATGCGGTGGTCCGCTGCAAAGTTCTGGTTGACGGCTCGCTGCAGACCTCGTTTGCCAAGGGGCTCATGATGGGCTTCGGCATGCTGTCGGTGGTCATCGCCGCGTTCCTGCTGTCGCGCCAGAAGGACATCAAGCGGCTCTTCGCCTACTCGTCGATCGAGCACATGGGCATCATCACCTTCGCCTTCGGCATGGGTGGCCCGGTCGCCAACTTCGCCGGCCTCTTGCATATGACGGTGCACTCGCTGACCAAGTCGGCGATTTTTTTCGCCGTGGGTCACGCGGCGCAGAAGACCGGCACCCAGCTCATGGACGGCATTCGCGGCCTGATCACCATAAGCCCCAGCATCGGCTGGGGATTGGTCCTCGGGACGCTCGCGATTCTCGGCATGCCGCCCTTCGGCGTCTTCGCCAGCGAGTTTCTGATCCTGACCACGGCGATCCACGATCAACCGTGGGCGACGCCGCTGTTGCTGGTTTCGCTCGGCGTCGCGTTCGCCGCGGTATTTTCAAAAGTGCAGCCGATGGTGTTCGGAGAAACCACCGCCAAGCGATTGCCGCATCGGCCGGCGATGAGTCCCGTGTTCGTGCATCTGGCCATCGTGCTCATGCTCGGCCTCTGGATTCCACCGTTCCTCGCCGACTGGTACCGCCAGGCGGCGAAGCTCATCGGCTGATCGGAGACCGCGAGCTCTTGATGAACGTCTCGCCTCTGGGTATTTCCTCCGCGACCCTGGCCTCTCCAATTCCGGCGCAGCGCTGTCCCGTGAGCTCCGGCCAGTTGCTGACGGCCTGCCGGCTCGCGTGGGAACAAGGCGGGCAACTGGCGGCGCTTTGGGCGAGCGACGAGCGCGACCGCAATCGAGGCTTTTGCGTGCACGTTCTGCTGCGCGACCGCGAGGGCCTGACCCTGCTCGAGCACACGCTTCCGGATGGCGCGGCGCGCTATCCCGACCTGTCGACCATCTTTCCGGTGGCAAATCGGATGCAACGCGCGGCGTTCGACCTTGTCGGCACCCAGTGCGACACCGACGACCCGCGCCCCTGGACGTGGCAGGCAGCATGGCCGATCGATCAATTTCCACTGCGGCGAGACTTCGCCGCGTCGCCGAAATGGGAGCCGGGCGAGGAAGACTATCCCTTTGTGCGCGTCGCCGGCGACGGCGTGCACGAAATCGCCGTCGGACCGGTGCATGCCGGGATCATCGAGCCCGGACATTTTCGTTTCCAGGTCGTGGGGGAGAAAGTGCTTCGGCTGGAGGAGCGGCTGGGTTATACGCACAAGGGCATCGAAAAGCGCTTCGAGGCGCTGTCGATCACCGACGCGTCCCGTCTCGCCGGGCGCATTTCGGGCGACAGCACCGTTGCCTTCGGCTGGGCCTACGCTCAAGCGGTCGAGGCTATCGCTGGCCTCGAGCTTACCCAGCGCGCCACGTGGCTGCGCGCGCTGTGCCTCGAACGCGAACGCGTTGCCAACCACTTGGGCGACTTGGGCTATCTCGGCAACGACGGCGGATTCGCGTTCGGTCTCGCGCAATTCTCACGTCTGAAAGAGGACTTGCTGCGCCTCAACCGGAGCGCCTTCGGGCACCGCTTGCTGATGGACGTGGTCGTTCCGGGCGGCGTCGCGCACAATCTCGCACCTGAGTTCGCCGCCGAGATGCGCACGCAATGCGCCGCGCTCGATCGCGAGATTCGCCTTCTGCGCGACATCTATGACGACCATGCCGGCCTCCAGGACCGATTTCGCAACTGCGGCAGGGTTGGCAACGAGCTGGCCGCCAAGCTCGCACTGTGCGGATTCGCCGCCCGCGCAAGTGGGATTCCCGACGATCTGCGCTGCGATTTCCCGCTTGCGCCGTACGACGCACTCACCGTTCGCCGCGCGGGCAGCCGCGACGGTGACGTGGCCGCGCGCGTCGCGGTGCGCTTCGACGAAGCGCTGGAGTCGCTGCGCCTGATCGATGTCATTCTCGATGCGCTGCCGGAGGGCGACATCGTGACTGC
>DASZZK010000323.1:0-1691 GCA_035544975.1 Casimicrobiaceae bacterium
GGATCAAAGTCGCGCTCGCGGCCACACTCGGTGCAGCACACCCAAAGCAACTTGCCGTCGTGCGCCACGTCGCCGAGCGTGACGGGTGAGGTCATGCATCACCAAAGTGGACCGAGCAACGAGGCGGCCAGCGTCAGGAGCGCCGGGACGATGCTCAAGGCGTATGTGGCTGTCCGTTTGAAGCCACGAAGTCGGCAGCGGTCTTTACCTTACAGAGACCAACAAAGTGCTTGACGTTATCAGTTACCACTAAATGGTCAGGAAACCGGAGCACTTGTGCAACCAAGATTACGTCGCCGTCCAGGCTGTCGTCCGGTGCACCGCCTCTTCCGGCATTTCGCAATTGGGCCCAAATGGTCGCTGCAGCTTTCATGAGGTTCGTATCGATCGGGTGATAGCTAGACGCAGCGATGAGCGCATCCAACCTCGCGAGCTGAGCAGTAGCATTCTTTCGTACTAACCCCTTTTATTCATGCGGCTGTGTGAGGTGATGCGGTGAGCGGCGACCAAGCCGTTGGCCTGGCGTATGATTTTGTTGCCAAGCAGAATCATTCGTCAGCACGGAGCCGCCAGCTCACCGCCATGAACGCTACCCCCATCCTGCCCGGCCTGTCACCCGTCGGCGCCAAGCCGCTCACAGCAACCTTCGATGCCGGGCGGCTGTCGTCGGACGGCGGCCTCATCGTGCTGCGCGAGGCGGCGCGGCGGCTCGGTCTCGCCGAGGTGATCACCGGCCCGCTTTGCGATGCGCGCGCGCCTGTGCGGGTGGTGCACACGTATGCCGACATGGCGCTCGCCCGCATGCTGATGATCTCGGCGGGCTACGAGGATTGCGACGATATCGATGCGCTGCGCGCCGATCCCGCCTTAAAGCTCGCGTGCGGGCGCTGCCCGGAGAGCGGCGCCGATCTGATGAGCCAGCCGACACTCTCGCGGCTCGAGAACCTCGCCCAATGGCGTGCGCTGGCGCGCGTCGGGTTGGGGCTGATCGATCTCTTCTGCCGGAGCTTCGCGCACGCCCCCGACCGCATCGTGCTCGACATCGACGACACCGAGGACGCTGTGCATGGGGCCCAGCAGCTCGCGCTCTTCAACGCCCACTATGACGGGTATTGCTTTCAGCCGATCGTCATCTTCGAGGCGACCTCGGGCAAGCCGGTCGCGTTCGTGTTGCGCCCCGGCAAGCGCCCGTCCGGCGAGGAGGCCGCGCGCGTGCTGCGTCATGTGATCGGGCGCATCCGCCGCCGCTGGCCGCGTGTTGAGATCCTCGTGCGCGGCGACGGGCATTACGGCTGCGAGACGGTGATGGCAGAGCTCGAGCAAACGGGCTGCGATTACATCTTCGGCCTTCCGACCAATGTGCGCCTCGATGAGATCGCAGGCCCGTGGCGCGGCCTATGCGAGATGCGGCGCAAGCCGCGTGAGGGCAAGATACGCCGCTTCCATCAGTTCCAGCACCGCGCCGGCACCTGGAGCCGCACGCGCTCCGTCATCACCCGCGTCGAGGCGACAGCGCTCGGCGCGGACGCGCGCTTCGTGGTCACGAGCCTCAACGGCAGCGGCAAGGTTCTCTACGAGAAGGTCTACTGCGCACGCGGACGCATGGAGAACTTGATCAAGGACTTGAAGCTCTATACCCGCGCCGACAAGACCGCCTGCCACCGCTGGGAAGCCAACCAGTTCCGCCTCTT
>DASZZK010000324.1:0-13831 GCA_035544975.1 Casimicrobiaceae bacterium
TCGTGTCGCGGGAAGAAGGCCTCCGACGAGCTTCAGGAGTGTGCTCTTGCCGCAACCGCTGGGTCCGACGATCGAGAGGAACTCCCCTTCGTGGATGTCGAAAGCCAGCGGTTTGAGCGATTCGACTTCACCCTCGGCGCTGCGGTAGGACTTTGCCACTCCGAGCATGCGAATCAACGGCGGGCGCGTCGGATCGCCGGGTGCCATGTGCATGGTCGAAAGACCCACAGGCGGATCAGGGAAGAAAGTCGAGCACGACCCAGTCTTCAGGCTTGCCCTTGGTTGCGGGGTCCAGGCCGCCGTATTGTGCAAGCAGCTCGAGCGACTCGTTCACGTCCGACATCGAGACGCGCAGCGGGCGCTGCTTGGCTGTCTCTTTGGTGTGATAGAGCGCCGTTGTTTGCTTGAGGCCGACAATCAGCGTTTCGCGTACGCCGGCCTTGGAGTTGGCCTTGAGCATGGCGTCAACCGCTGCCTCGGGATTCTTTTCGGACTCCTCGAGCGCCCGCGTCGTCGCGCGCAGGAAGCGCTTGACCATGTCGGGCTTGGACTTGAGGGTATCGCTGTTGACGACAATGCCCGAGCTGATCATGTTCACGCCGTAATCGGCGAATCGAATCGGGTAGACCGGCTTCTTGGTCGCATCCTGAAGCTTGATGGCCTGATCCATGACGTAGCCCAGCAGCAGATCGGCCTGCCCGTTCATGACTGCGTTGAGCTTGGTTTGAGCGTCCCCGGCGACGGTCTTGAAATCGGTTTCCTTTATCCCCGTCTTCTTCAGGAACAGCGGCCAGATCTGCGACATCGAGTCCCCCGGAGTGATCGCCACGGTCTTGCCTACGATGTCCTTGGGAGTGCGGATGTTCTTGTCGGCAAAACCCATCACCGACATCGGCGAGAGTTGCAGCGCGACACCGACGCTCTTGACCGGCGCGCCTTTGGCGGCGGCTTTGATCATGGTCGGGACGTCGACATAGCCGAAGGTGGCTGTGTTGGCTGCGACGGCCTGCACCGTCACGCCCGAGCCCCGTCCCTCCTGGATGTCGAGATCGATGCCTTCCTGATCGTAGAACCCGCGCTCCTTGCCCAGAAAGAATGGCGCATGCTCGCTGTACAGATACCAGTTGAGCATCAGAACAACCTTGTCCTTGGGTTGCGCCTGGGCAACGCCGGTGGCCAGCATCGATGCAGCGATGACAATCGCAACAGATCGTAAGACTGACTTCATGAACTCCTCCTTGGAATGCGTGGGAACGGAAACTTCGGTCATGCGGTAACGGTCATGACGTCGGCACGCCGCGACTGGTGCCACGGGATCATCATCTTCTCGACCAAGTCGACGATGGCGAACAGGATAACCCCCATCATCGAAAGCACGAACAGCGCGGCGAACATCAGCGGCAGATCGAAGTTGCCATTGGCGATCTGCAGTACGTAGCCGATGCCCGAGTTCGAGCCGACGAATTCGCCGACGACCGCCCCCACAACCGCCAGCGTCGCCGAGACTTTTAGACCGCTGAAGATGCTTGGCAGCGCCTGTGGAAGGCTGAACTTGAGAAACATCTGCAAGCGGGAAGCGCGCATCGACCGGGCGAGATCGATCATCTCGGTCTCCATAGACTTGAAGCCCATGACGGTGGCGACGACAACGGGGAAAAATCCGAGAAGAAATGCCGATATCACCTTGGGAAAGATGCCGAAGCCGAACCAAACGACGAACAAGGGTGCGATGGCGATCTTGGGCACGCTCTGCGAGAACACCAGCAGGGGATAAACGTAGCTTTCGACCAGCCTCGAGTAGGCGATCAGCATCGCGATCGGAATGCCGAACAGGATCGACAGCCCGAAACCGCCCAAGGTCGCGTATCCCGTGAACAGACTCTCGCGCCAAAGCCGCGGCCATTCGGCAACGAGCATCTTGGCAACGTCCCAAGGCGCGGGAATGAGGTACGGCGGAATCTTGAAAATCCTGATCACGAGGTCCCAAAGGACGAATATCGCGACGATCAGAATCAGCGGACGCGCTAGCTGCGACTCGAGAACGCGCCGCGGCCACAAAAGCATGGTGGACATCGGTGCAACTCCTCCTGATATTGTTACCGGGCCTAGCGAAGCTCGCGCGGACAATCTTGGTCTCGGCCGCTTCGCTTAACCTGCTCTCGCAGGTTAGCCTCGCCAAGATCGTACGCGCTCTCGCCTACCGAGGCTCGCCCACGCGCACGATCTTCATCGCGTTGGTGCCGCCTGATTTGCCCATGGGCTCGCCGATGGTAAGCACGATCAGGTCGCCGCGCTGGACCTGCCCGCGGGTTACCAGCAGATCCTCGGCGGCGCGCAGCACCGCCTCGCTGTCGTCTCCCTGTTCGAGATAGAGCGGCTGCACGTTGCGGTAGAGCGCCATTTTTCGCTGTGACGAAACCTCGGGCGTCAGCGCGAAGATCGGGCAGCCGCAATTGTGCCGCGACATCCACAACGCGGTCGAGCCCGACTGGGTCAGCGACGCAATGGCCTTGACCTGAAGATGGAAGGCAGTAAAGAGCGCGCCCATCGCGATCGATTGGTCGATGCGGGTGAAGGTGCGATTGAGAAAATCCCGATCGAGCTCGACTTCATACGACTTCTCGGCCTCGGCACAAATTTGGCTCATCGCTTCGACGGTTTCCACCGGGAAACGACCGGCAGCGGTCTCCGCCGAGAGCATGACCGCATCGGTGCCGTCGAGCACCGCATTGGCCACGTCCGATACTTCCGCGCGCGTCGGCACGGGGTTGTAGATCATCGATTCCATCATCTGCGTGGCGGTGATGGTCAGCTTGTTTCGTTCGCGCGCGAGCCGGATCATCCGTTTTTGCAGCCCGGGAATGGTGGCATTGCCGACTTCGACGGCCAGATCGCCGCGCGCAACCATGATGCCGTCGGATGCATCGATGATCTCCTCGAGCGCAGTGATCGCCTCGGCGCGCTCGATCTTGGCGATCAGCAGGGCCTTGCCGCCGGCGGCGCGCAAGAGCTGCCGCGCCATGTACATGTCTTCCTTGTTCTTGGGGAACGATACGGCGAGGTAGTCGGCCTCGATCGCGACCGCAGTCTTCATATCCTCCATGTCCTTGGCGGTCAGCGCCGGTGCGGTGAGCCCTCCACCCTGACGATTGATGCCCTTGTTATTCGACAGCACGCCGCCGACTTCCACGCGCGTCACGATTTCACTGCCGCGCACCGATTCGACTCGCAGGCGGATCAAGCCATCGTCGAGCAGGAGCACCGCGCCCGGCGCCACGTCGCGCGGCAACTCCTTGTAGTCGAGGCCCACACCGTCTTCGTCGCCAAGCTCGCGGTCGGCGTCGAGCACAAAAGTCTGGCCGCTCTTGAGGGTGACCTTGCCAAGAGCGAACTTGCCGACACGGATCTTGGGCCCCTGCAGGTCCGCCATGATCGCGACCTCGCGGCCGATCGAATGCGCCGCGTTGCGGACCAACGCGGCGCGTTGTTGGTGATCCGCGGCGGCGCCATGCGAGAAATTCAGGCGCATGACATCGACGCCGGCCGCGAGCATGCGCGTCAGCACATCGAGGCCGCTGCTTGCGGGCCCTAGCGTCGCCACAATCTTGGTTGTTCTCTGCATGAGGTTCCTGGTCCGAAGGGACCGTGAGTGCGCTTCAGGCTGCGCGCTTTTCGAGGATCTCCACCGCGGGAAGCTTCTTGCCTTCGAGGAATTCGAGAAAGGCGCCGCCGCCGGTGGAAATGTAACCTATGCGGTCCTGGACACCATATTTGGCGATCGCCGCCAGCGTGTCGCCGCCTCCGGCAATGGAAAATGCCGGCGATTCGGCGATCGCCAGCGCCAGCGCTTTCGTGCCCTCGCCGAAGGCATCGATCTCGAAGACGCCGACGGGGCCATTCCAGACGATCGTTCCCGCCTTGGCAATGATCGTCTTCAATGCCAGCACGGTCTGCGGGCCGAGGTCCAGGATCATATCGTCGACGCCGATATCCGAGATCGCCTTCAGTACCGGCGTCGCGGTTGCGGATAATTCCTTGGCCACGACCGCATCGATGGGTATCGGGACCTTACCCGGAAACGCTTCGAGGATGTCCTGTGCCTCGCCCACGAGGCCGGGTTCGGCAAGCGAGATGCCGATGCGGCCGCCGGCCGCGAGCAGAAAGGTGTTCGCGATGCCGCCTCCGACAATGAGGGCGTCCACCTTGGCCGCGAGATGGGTCAGTACCGACAGCTTGCTCGATACCTTGGAGCCGGCGACGATGGCCACCAGCGGTCGGGCCGGATGCGCCAGCGCCTTTCCCAACGCATCGAGCTCGGCCGACAAGAGGGGGCCGGCGCAGGCGACCGGTGCATATTTGGCGATGCCGTAGGTCGAGGCCTCCGCGCGATGCGCCGTCCCGAATGCGTCGTTGACATAAACGTCGCACAGCGCCGCCATTTTTTTCGCCAGGTCGTCGCTGTTTTGCTTTTCGCCGACGTTGAAGCGGCAGTTCTCCAGCAACACAACCTGGCCGGGCCGAAGCGCCTCCAGCCACGCGCCGCCGTCGACCCAATCCCGCACCAATGGCACTTCCATTCGCAGCAGTTGCGACAGGCGCTTGGCGATCGGCGCAAGCGAATCCTTCTCGGTCCATCGTCCTTCCTCGGGACGTCCGAGATGCGAAGTCACCGTTACCCGCGCGCCGGCATCGATCGCTTGTCTGATGCAGGGAACCGAGGCGCGGATGCGGGTGTCGTCGGTGATGTTGCCCTTGTCGTCCTGCGGAACGTTCAAATCGGCGCGAATGAATACCCGTTTTCCCGCAAGCGTCGTGTCGGAGAACCGGGTGAAAGGCATGGCCGGGATCTTTGGCGAAAGCGGGCGCTTAGTTGGACACTGAGTAGACACTCAGTCGGAACGCTCGGGCGATACCGGAGGCCGGGCGCCCCCGGCACGCAGAGCGTCCAACTCGTCGAGCGCACGGCTGGCGGTGGTGACGAACAGAAATGGAAAGAGGGCGTGCACCATCGCAGCGAGCCCGCCCATCGTCATGCGCGCGCCGAAGCGCAGGGCGAACCGGCCATGCTCCGCGTAGGTTTCGCCCACCGAGGACGGATGTGCGGTAAAGAGATTGGTCATGGCGTTCTATATTGTGGCTATCAGGCCGCCATCAACGCCATCGTCGTGTCCAGCATGCGATTGGAAAAGCCCCATTCATTGTCATACCAGGAAGACACCTTGACCAGCCTTCCGGAGACCTTGGTGAGTGTCGCATCGAACACCGAGGAACGCGCGTCGTGATTGAAATCGATCGAAACCAGAGGAGCGGTGTTGTAGCCCAATAGTCCCGCCAGCGGCCCGGATTCGGAGGCCGATTTCATGATGGCGTTGACTTCGTCCACGCTCGTGTCGCGCGCCGCGACAAACGAAAGATCGACGATGGAGACATTGATGGTCGGCACGCGAATGGCGTAACCGTCGAGCTTGCCGTTCAGTTCCGGGAGCACGAGACCGACGGCGGCCGCGGCGCCGGTCTTGGTCGGAATCATGCTCATCGTCGCCGAACGCGCTCGGCGCAGGTCTTCGTGATAGACGTCGGTCAGCACCTGGTCGTTGGTATACGAGTGAATGGTCGTCATCAGGCCGTTGACGACGCCGATCTTGTCGTGCAGCGGCTTGACCAAGGGTGCCAGGCAGTTGGTCGTGCACGACGCGTTCGAGATAACGGTATGAGCGGCCTTGAGCGTCTGATGGTTGACGCCGAAGACGATCGTCGCGTCGACATCCTTCCCGCCGGGCGCAGAGATGATCACTTTTTTGGCCCCGCCCTTGAGATGCGCGGACGCTTTTTCCTTGGTTGTGAACAGGCCCGTGCATTCGAGCACCACGTCGACGCCCAGCGTGCCCCAAGGAAGCTCGGCCGGGTTGCGCTGCGCCAGCACCTTGATGCGATCGCCGTTGACCACCATCGCGTCGCCGTCCACCTCGATCTTTCCCGGGAATTTTCCGTGCGTCGTGTCGTAGCGTGTCAGGTGCGCGTTGGTCTCCGGGCTGCCGAGATCGTTGACGGCGACGATCGCGAGATCGTGCCGGTGCTTGCCCGTACCCGCGCCTTCGTAGTGGGCACGCAGGATATTTCGGCCGATGCGGCCGTAACCGTTGATCGCGACTTTGATGCTCATTCTCTATTCTCCTTGATACGCTTGGCAATCGCTCGCGCGACTCATTCCAGCACCCGCCTCACAGCGGCGGCAACATGCTCGACGGAAAAGCCGAAGTGTTTGAACAGCACTCCCGCCGGCGCGGACTCGCCGAAGCGATCGATACCGACGATCGCCGCGCGCGGATCGTCGACAGCACCGACGTACTTGTGCCAGAAACCCGTCACGCCCGCCTCGACCGCGATACGTGGCACGCCCGCCGGCAGAACGCTTGCCCTATACGCCGCGTTCTGTCGGTCGAAGACCGACGTGCACGGCATCGACACTACGCGTACCGCAATGCCCGCTTTGGCCAACTGCTCCTGCGCACCAACCGCCAGCGGAACCTCGGATCCGGTGGCGATGACGACCGCACGAATGTCGGGACTATCGCGCAGCACGTAGCCGCCTCGTTGAATCGCTGCGACCTGATCGGCGCCGCGGGCGTTGAATGGAACGCTTTGCCGCGTGAACAGCAGGCAGGCGGGACCGTCGGCGCGGGCAATCGCTTCGCTCCAGGCCACCGCCGACTCAACCGTGTCGCACGGCCTCCAGACATCGAGGTTCGGAATCAGCCGCAGGCTCGACGCGTGCTCGACCGACTGGTGCGTCGGACCATCCTCGCCCAGCCCGATCGAATCGTGGGTGTATACGAAAATCGAGCGAAGCTTCATCAGCGCGGCCATGCGCACTGCGTTGCGGGCGTAATCGGAAAAGGTGAGAAAGGTTCCGACATAGGGAATGAAGCCACCGTGCAGCGCAAGCCCATTGGCAATGGCGCTCATCGCAAATTCGCGAACGCCAAAATTCACATAATTGCCTGCATCGTTTCTGGTCACCGCTCGGCTACCCGACCAGTTCGTGAATACCGAACCGGTCAAGTCCGCCGACCCGCCGATCAGTTCGGGCAGCGCGGGCGCGAGCGCTTCGATGGTCTGCTGCGAGGCCTTGCGCGTGGCGACCGATTCGGCTTTGGCTTGTTGTTGTGCGATCAGCGCCGCAGCGCGCTGCGGGTAGTCCTGCGGAAGCCTGCCGGCCAACCGGCGCTCGAATTCGGCCGCCTTGCCGGGGTAGAGGGCGCGGTATGCCGCGAAGCGGGTGTCCCAATCCTCTTGCAGAAGCGCACCGCATTCGCGTGCGTTCCAGCCTTCATATGCCGCGGGCGGTGTCTCGAATGGCGGAGACGTCCAGCCCAGCGCGATGCGGGTCAGCGAAATCTCCTTTTCACCCAGCGCCTGCCCGTGCGCGAGATCGGTGCCGGCGCGATTGGGTGAACCTTTGCCGATCGTCGTCTTGCAGCAGATCAGCGTCGGACGATCGCTTGACGCGTGCGCTTCCTCAATGGCCTCGTCGACGGCGTCGACGTCGTGTCCATCGACTCCCGCAATGACATGCCAGCCATAGGCCTCGAAGCGCTTGGGTGTATCGTCGGTGAACCAACCGGCCACCGCTCCGTCAATCGAGATTCCATTGTCGTCATAAAAGCAGACCAGTTTTGAAAGACCCAGCGTCCCCGCAAGCGAGCATGCCTCGTGCGAGATGCCTTCCATCAGGCAGCCGTCGCCGGCGAATACGTAGGTCCGATGGTCGACAATTTCATGACCGGGCTGATTGAACTCTTCGGCTAGCAGCCTTTCGGCGAGCGCCATTCCCACGGCGTTGGCGAGCCCTTGTCCCAACGGACCGGTCGTCGTTTCCACGCCCGGCGTCACACCGACCTCGGGATGGCCCGGCGTCATCGAGTTCAGTTGCCGGAAATGTTTTATTTCGTCGATCGGCAGCGCATACCCGCTCAAGTGCAGCAACGCATATTGCAGCATCGAGCCGTGACCGTTGGACAAGACGAAGCGGTCGCGATCGGCCCAATGGGCGTCGGCGGGGTTGTGGCGAAGATGTCTCGTCCACAGCGCGACGGCAATTTCTGCCATTCCCATGGGCATTCCAGGATGGCCCGAATTCGCAGCCTGCACCGCGTCCATCGCTAGCGCGCGCACGCTATTGGCGAGCATCGCGCTGTCACAAACCGAGGTCGCGACGATTGGCGGCTCGCATTGCGTTTCGGGTGGCGCGCGCTCTTCTTCGGAAAGCGGGATAGTCATGGATTCAAGAACGCGGGGCGAAGGGCGCGGATGCGCACGACGGGCAGACGGTACTGCAAAGAGGTAAAATTATCGCCTAGCCATCGAATTTGGGCAATAATAGCGAGTTTAGCCGGATCGGTTCGCTCGCCTCGCCCACGCGGCGAGCAAGATTGCGCAACAGCGACGGGACGACCGCTCGCGGGAGAACGCAACAATGGACGGCATCCACCTGCTCGGAGAATGGTACGGCTGCGCGGCGGATAGCCCGGAGATGACGCACGTCCAGCCGTTGCGAACGCTATGCCTCCGTGCGTCCGAAGCTTCCGGGATGACTATTGTCGGGGACAGCTTTTATCAATTCGAGCCCGCCGGCGTCACCGGCACCGTGCTTCTTGCCGAATCGCATCTTGCCATTCACACCTGGCCCGAACACGGTTTCGTGACCATCGACGTTTACGTCTGCAACTACACGACCGACAATTCTGCCAAGGCGGAACGCTTGCTGCGTGCGATGCAGGACGCGATGAAACCGCAGCGTGTCAAATTTCAGGCGATCCACCGCGGGGGCCGCGATGCCTGATGATGTACCGCCCGGCGACCTTCAGCCGGGCGTTCTGACCGAATATCTGACCGACGATTCCGGGGTTTTCGTTCGGTCTTTGCGCGAGTTCGAGCGTTTCCAGACACCGTATCAAACGGTCGAAGTCCACGACACCGAATCGTTCGGCAAGCTGTTCCGTCTCGACGGACATCTGATGACGTCCGAAAAGGATGAGTTTTTCTATCATGAAAATCTCGTTCATGTCGCGGCGATCACCCATCCCGCGCCCAAGACCGCGCTGATCATCGGCGGCGGCGACGGCGGTTCGGCCGAGGAGCTGCTCAAGTATCAAACGATAAAGTCGGTAACCCTGGTCGAGATCGATCTTGCGGTGCTCGACATTGCGCGCAAATATTTTGCCGGGGTTCATCATGGCGCGCTGTTGGATCCCCGACTGACGGTGAAGGTCGAGGACGGCCTCGCTTTCGTGCGCGGCGCCACGGACACCTACGATCTCATCGTGCTCGACCTCACCGATCCGGGTGGAGCGTCGGAACCGCTGTACGGCGCCGAGTTCTATCGGACATGCGCCGCCCGCCTCAATCCCACCGGCGCGATGACGCTGCATATAGCATCCCCGGTGGCGCATCCGGAGCGGGTACGCGCCGCGATGGCCAATCTGCGCGCGGTCTTTTCAGTCGTCATCCCTTATCTCGTTTCCATACCGCTCTACGGCGGCCTTTGGATGATGGCCTGTGCGTCGCCGACGCTCAATCCCGCCTACCTGACGCCGCTGGAGGCCAACCGCCGCATTGCGACCCGAGGCATTCGCGATCTGCAGTACTACAACGGCGAGGTCCACCGCGCGTCCATGGCGCTGCCGAACTTCGTCCGCGATCTCGTCGCTTAGGAGTTGCCTGGCAGTCCGGCAGGGGTCGGGCGCGCTTGCCCCGGATAAGGCCTGCAATCGGCACCCCGATGCTGTCCCGACTTGAACCTGTCGAGCTTGGCCACATCTAAGGGTAACGGTGGCTTCTCTCAAACTGCCTGGACTATCGGATGAAGACCTACACGATGTCACTTGCCCAAGCCATGCACGGTGCTGATTTTGTGCAGCTGAACGGCATCGTCTTCGCGACCGAGTACCTGCGCGTTCCCGATGAGTCCACGGTCGCCGAGGACGTGGTGATGGAGCTCAAGCTGGGCGACACCGAGCTCGCGTTCACCCGCGAGGAGCTTGACGGCGCGGAGCATGTCGGCGACGGCATGTACCGGCTGGCATCCGGTGCCTTGCTGCGCTTTCTCGCGACAGCGACCGTACACTAGACCTGCCAAGGCTAATGCGGCGCCGGTTTGCGGCCGGCGATGGGCTATCATGCGCAAAAATCTGCGACTGGCATGGCAACACGTCCGCGAAAATCCTCCGCTCGGGTCACATTGGTGCTGCTCGGCGCCGCGGCATTGGCGTCGTGCGGCCAGGATGAAAGCACGCTTCGTCGCGACCTCTACGCCAACAAGGAAGACTGCCTGAAGGACTGGGGCGACGAGCAGAAGTGCGCGGAGCAAGCCGGGCCGGCTCGAAGCAGCGGCGGCGGCTACCACGGCGGTTACTGGTACGGACCCTATTACCGCTCCGGCGACCACGGCTCCAGCTCGGTCAGCAGGCCGCACGGTACGGTCGACTCGGCGCGTCCGGGCAGCCATGCGGTCGGCACCTCGCACACGAGCCGCGGTGGATTCGGCGCCAGCGGATCAGCGCACGCGTCGAGCGGCTCGTGACGCCGGCAGCCTGCCGGTTCGTCGTCCGCGTCGTCCCGTGATCCGCGAATCGAGGACCCCGCGCCCGAACTGGCGCGAGGATTGCGAAGCGGTAGGATTCAGCTTCCACTCGATGGACGGAGTGTACTGGGACGAGTCGCACTGCTATCGCTTCACCGCCGACGAGATCGACGAGCTCGAAGCAACGACCCGCGATCTGCACCGGATCTCTCTGGCCGCGGTGGAGCACATCGTCACCACCGATCGCTTCGAGCAACTCGCGATTGCGCCGGGATTTGCCGATAGGATCAGGACCTCCTGGAAGGCGCGCGATCCGGCGGTCGCGGGCCGCTTCGATCTTGCCTATGACGGCAGCCACCCTCCCAAGCTGCTCGAATACAACGCCGACACGCCGACCGCGCTGCTCGAAGCGTCGGTCGTTCAATGGCGCTGGTTGCAGGGCGCGATTCGGCCAGGGCTGGCCGACGCCGACCAGTTCAATTCGCTGCACGAGAAACTCATTGCCAACTGGCGCGCGATTGGCGTCACGACCTCGGCCAACGTGCCGGTGCACTTCGCCTGCGTCAAGGAAAATGAAGAGGATTTCGGAACGATCGAATATCAACGCGACGTAGCAACCCAAGCCGGCATAGCCACGCGCTTTGTCTATATCGAGGACATCGGCTGGGCGGACGACGCGCAGTGCTTCGTCGATGTCGACAATGAAGAAATCTCCATGCTGTGCAAGCTCTATCCCTGGGAATGGTTGATCAAGGACGCGTTCGGTCCGCATTTGCTGCAGGCGAAGATGCGCGTGATCGAGCCACCGTGGAAGATGCTGCTGTCGACCAAGGGTCTGCTGCCCATCCTGTGGGAGCTCTTCCCGGGCCATCCCAACCTGCTGCCGGCGTCGTTCGATCGCTTTCGCATTTCCGGCGACTATGTCCAGAAGCCGCTGTATTCGCGGGAAGGCGCCAACGTTTCCGTCTATCGCGGCGGCGAGGTGCTGCGCGAGGGAGGAAAGTACGGCGACGAGGGATGGATCTATCAGGCGTATACCGAGATTCCGCGGTTCGACGATAGCTACGTTACCATCGGGTCCTGGATCGTCGGAGACGAGCCGGCCGGGATAGGCTTGCGTGAAGACGCGACGCCCATCACCCGCAACACCAGCCGCTTCGTTCCGCACTACTTCGCTTGAGCGGATCGGATTGGTAATTGCACGCCGCCGATGCACCTTCGGGTGACAACACGAGGAGCATGACATGGACAGTCTGATGCAATCGATCGCCGGCTTTCCGGCCTTCCTGCTCTACTTCGTGCTCGCGCTCGTCCTGCTGGCGCTTTTCGTCGCGATCTATGTCCGCGTGACGCCTTACCGGGAGATTGCGCTCATCCGCGAGGGAAACATCGCCGCGTCGATTTCGCTTTCAGGAGCGTTGATCGGCCTTGTGCTGCCGCTCGCAAGCGCGATCGCGCATAGCGTGAGCCCGTTGGACATGGTGGCCTGGGGAGTGATCGCGCTGGTCGTGCAACTTATCGTCTATGCCGTGACCAGCCGGCTGGTGCCTCGCTTCCGGGAAGCAATCGAGGCGGGCCGCGCGGCGCCGGCGACGTTGCTGGCCGCGCTCTCGGTGTCGGCGGGCATTCTGAACGCCGCCTCGATGAGCTATTGATTGACGGGTGAAGCACGCGTGTTGCCGTGCTTGACTCTATGCGTGTATGCGCATATGCTCACTTAAGAATGCGGACCAAACCGTACCGGCAGGCACGGACCGGCAACAAGCCGCCGGTAAGAAGTCGCGGTCCAGCGGACGGCGGCAACGAGCTCGACCCCGTTTTTGCGTCGGTTGCACGCTATTTCGCCCTGCTCGCCGAACCGACTCGACTCAAGATCCTGCACGCGATTTGCCAGGCGGAGCGCTCGGTTTCCGGAATCGTCACGACGACCGGTGTGACGCAAACCAACGTATCACGCCATCTCGGATTGCTGCATCGCGCCGGTGTCGTGAGCCGTCGGCGTGAGCGAAGCCTGGTTTATTACTGCGTTGCCGACCCTGCGTTTATCGAAATCTGCCGCAGTGTGTGCGTGCAAATCGCGAGCCGTATCGATGAGCGCGCGCCGCTGCGAGACGGATTGCTCGAGTTCGCCGCGGGTCACTAAGAGTGCGAGCGCTCATGCCAGCGCCAGGTTCATGAGCATGGAACAGAACAACGCGTCACCGCGATTCCCTGGGCCTGGCCGAATTCAGCCGGCACCGGAGCGGCGCGAATTTCTGCGTCGCACGCTGGCACTGGGCGGAGCGACGGTGGCCGCGGTGGCAACGGTCCGCGCCGGCGCACAGGACCTGTCGCGCAATCTGCCGCCGAACGTTCCCGAATGGCAGACGACGCTCGGGGCGCCGATACTGGAGCATCCCTACGGTGTCCCCTCGCGCTATGAAGCGGGCGTCAAACGGCGCGAAAGCCCCGGGCTCACGCGCACTCCGCAATCCTCCGTATCGTTCACTCCGTTGCAGAACCTGTTCGGCATCATCACTCCGTCGAGCCTGCATTTCGAGCGTCACCACGGTGGAATGCCCGAGGTCGATCCCCACCAGCATCGGCTGATGATTCATGGATTGGTGGCCAATCCGCGGATCTTCACGGTGGATGACGTGATGCGCTTCCCCGCGGTGTCGCGCATTCATTTCATCGAGTGTGGCGCCAACACCGGCATGGAGTGGAGCAATGTCGCGGTTCCGACAGTGCAGTACACGCACGGAATGCTCGCGTGCAGTGAATGGACCGGGGTGCTGCTCTCGACCCTGCTCGATGAATGCGGGTACGACCGGCAACGCGCGAGGTTCGTGCTGGCGGAGGGCGCCGACGCGGCGTCGTTGACGCGCAGCGTTCCCATCGAGATGGCGCTCGACGACACGATGGTTGTCTACGCTCAGAACGGCGAGATGCTGCGCCCGGAGCAGGGCTACCCGTTGCGGCTGCTCGTTCCGGGAGTGCAGGGAGTATCGAGCGTCAAGTGGCTGCGACGAATCAAGGTCGGCGACGCGCCGTGGAACACACGCGAGGAATCGCTGCATTACGTCGACCTCATGCCCGACGGCAGCCACCGCCAATACACATGGATCCACGAGGCGAAAAGCGTGATTACCTCTCCTTCGGGCGGACAGGTGATCCTCGATCGTGGATATCACGAGATCACGGGGCTGGCGTGGACCGGCCGGGGCCGTGTGCGTCGAGTCGATGTGTCTATCGACGGCGGGCGCAACT
>DASZZK010000325.1:0-7745 GCA_035544975.1 Casimicrobiaceae bacterium
GTCACCGTCCTGGAGCGCTCGCCGTCCGATGTCGGATCCGCGTGCTCAGTCGGCACGTTAATCCGGCCGAACGACTTCAGCAGGCCGTTGAACTCGTCCTCGGGCATGAACAGCGCGTGCGGCGGGAGCAGCGGCCGCGCCTTGTCGCCCCGCAGCAGTCGATAGCGCGACTCGGTGTCCTGCCAGAAGTGCGCTATCGCCCCGGGAACGTCGCCGTGGAGCATAACGACGGCGTTCAGCGGCAGATAGTCGGCAAGCGTCGCAGTCGCCTCGAAAAACAGCGGCAGGTAGTATTCGATTCCCGCCGGGATGACGCCATTGGAGATATCCTTGTACAGCGGAGAGCGCGACGGGTCGCCTTCGAACACTTCGCGAAAGCGGCTGCGAAAGCACGCACGTCCCGCGTCGTCGAGCGGAAATTCGCGTGCCGGCAGCAGTCGCACAGTGGTCACGGGATACACCGTGCGCTGGGTGTCGACATCGAAAGTACGGATCGATTCGATCTCCTCATCGAAGAGGTCGATGCGATAGGGCAGCGGGCTTCCCATCGGGTACAGATCGATCAGTCCGCCGCGAATGCTGAATTCCCCGGGCGACACCACCTGCGTCACGTTTTGATAGCCGGCGAGCGCAAGCTGCGCGCGCAAGGCATCGACGTCGAGTTTTTCTCCCTGTGCGAGAAAGAAAGTGAATCCAGCGAGGTAGGAAGGTGGCGCGATTCGATAGAGCGCGGTCGTCGCGGCGACCAGAAGCACGTCGCATTCGCCGCGCGATACTTTGTAGAGGGTTGCCAGTCGCTCGGACACCAGATCCTGGTGCGGCGAGAAATGATCGTAGGGGAGGGTCTCCCAATCCGGCAGCGCCGCGATGCGCAGCGCCGGTGCAAACCATGCGATTTCGTCAGCGAGCCGCTGCGCCGCCGCGGCCTCGGCACACACGATGGCGACGAATCGCCGTTCCTTCGCCGCGTCGACCGCAAGCTGCGCGAGTGCGAGTGCGTCGGCCGATCCGGCGAGCGGAGGCACTGAGGCCTTGCGGCCCGCGTCGGGTGGGGACGGCAGCAGTCGCGGCAGCGCAGCCGATAGGGAATCGAGCGGAGGGACGACGGAGGACAACGGGGGCTGGCCGACGACCGGCGCAAAAAAAGAGAATTATACGGCGTCGAGCGTGTCGGATCGCGCCGGGATCAAGGGCGCAACAGAACCGTCAACGCGCTACGCTCGGTGGTGGAGGTCGTGCTCGGCCGTTGATATTATCGAGCGTCGACTCAGGCTTTCACGCGCCCATATTGGTCGTCAAAGCGCACGATGTCGTCTTCCCCGACGTAGTCGCCGCACTGAACCTCGATCATCACCAGAGGTTCCGCGCCGGCATTTTCCAGCCGGTGCCGTGTTTTCAACGGGATGAAAGTCGATTCGTTGACGTGCACGGGGTAGACGCGATCGCCGTTGGTGACGCGCGCCTCGCCGCTGACGACCACCCAATGTTCGCTGCGATGAGCGTGCATCTGCAGCGACAGTATGCCGCCGGGCTTGACTTCGATGCGCTTGATCTTGAATCCCGGCCCTTCCTGCAGCACCGTAAACGCGCCCCACGGCCGCGCCACCGTACGATGCAGCTTGTATGCATCGTGCCCGCGGGCTTTCAACTCGACAACGACTTCGCGGACGCGTTGCAAATGGTCGCGGTGTGCCACCAGTACCGCGTCCGGCGTATCGACGATGACCAGATTCTCGACGCCGACGGTGGCGACCACGCGATCCTCGGCGTGGACGAATGTGTCGCGGGTCGCTATCGCCACCCGCACGCCCTGTCCGCGATTGCCGTCGACATCGGGCTCGACCAATGCCGAAACCGCCTGCCACGACCCGACATCGCTCCAATCGAATGCGCCGCGAACGACGGCCACGTTGCTGGCCTTTTCCATGACTGCATAATCGATCGAGATATCGGGTACCGCGGCAAAAAGCGCGGGGTCGATCTCCATCATCGCCGAATTCGCTTCCGTCCTCAGCGCATGCCAAACGCGGCGCACCGAATCGAGAACTGCCGGCGAATGTTTCGCGAATGCATCGAGAATCGCGGCTGGAGTGAAGCAGAACATCCCGGAATTCCAGAGATGTTGGCCGGTAGCGACATAGTTGGATGCGTCTGCTACCGGCGGCTTTTCGATAAAACGGTCGACACGGAACGTATTGGCGACATCGAGCGCCTCGCCGAACTGAATGTAGCCGTAGCCGGTCTCGGGACGCGTTGGAACGATGCCGAACGTCGCGAGCCATCCCTTGCGTGCGAGCGACGCCGCACGTTCGACCGCGGCCGCGAAGGCGGCGGCGTCGCGAATCAGGTGATCGGCGGGCAACACGAGCAGCGTCGAGTCGGCGCCGCTGGTCGCTTCCGCGCACATCGCGGCCAGCGCCACTGCCGCCGCGGTATTGCGGCCGAACGGCTCCAGCAGATAGACGACCTGCGGCGGCGGGACTCCCGCGCCGGCGTAGACATCCTTGGTGTGAAAGTAATAGTCGCGATTGGTGACGGTGATCAACTCGGCGACGTTGGGCAAAGCGATCGCCCGAATAACCGTTTTAGCAAGCAGCGTCTCGCCGTCCGGAAGCGGCATGAAAGGCTTCGGCGCCGACTCGCGCGACAACGGCCATAGTCGTGTACCGGCACCGCCGGAAAGTATGATAGGAACGAGTGGCAAGGAGAGAATCCTGCGCGCATCAAAGGTCGCGAAGGTACGAATTGTACCCGAACACCGCCTTCGTATTGACGGACGGGCGGCGCGTCGATACCGTATCGGCAATCTCCTGAATTCGATGCGGCTCCTTTAGTGAAAGCGTTCGATGGCATCATCGGCAACCGCTGAAATGCGGGCCATCTCCGGCGTTTGCCCCGTGTTGGCGACGCCGTTTGACGATGACGGCGAGCCTGATGCGCGGGGACTCGCACGTATCGCGGAGTTTGCGATCTGCTGTGGCGCAGATGCGGTCGTCTATCCCGGCGTGGCCAGCGAAGTCGAGCAGTTGACCGATTCCGAGCGCAATCGGCTGCTCGACGTATTGGCGACGGCGGTGCACGGCCGTGTCCCATTGATTGTCGGGGCAACCGATACGCACCTGCCGGCGACAATAGGCCATCTACGCAAGGCTGCCTCGCTGGGCGCCGCGGCAGCGATGGTCATGGCGCCCGCGCGGCTCGCAGGAGACACTGCCGCACTGATCGACTACTATCGCTCGCTCGGTGCGTCGGCTGACGTGCCGATCATGCTGCAAAATGCCCCGCCACCGGCAGGCGCGGGCTTCGACATGAGCGCGATTGCGCGCGTCGTCGCCGAAGTTCCCGCGGTACGCTACGTGAAGGAAGAGACCATGCCGTGCGGCCAGCGAATCTCGACGCTTCTCGCGGCGCGTGAAATCCGCGACGCGCCTCACTTCATCGGTGTCCTGGGGGGTGCGGGTGGACGCTACATCCTCGACGAGCTTGCGCGCGGTGCGCTGGGGACGATGCCCGCGTGCGAGCTGACCGACATCCATGTGACGATGGTGGCGGCCTGGCGCGCCGGCAACAGGGGCTTCGCGCGCACCTTGTACAACCGTTCCTTGCCGTTGCTGAATTTCCAGGCGGTGTTCCGGTGGGCGATGACCAAGGAAGTGCTGAAGAGGCGCGGTGTCATCGAAGGCGCGCACAAGCGCGCTCCAGGACCCCGACTCGATCGACAGGACGAGGCGGAGCTCGGCATCATGCTGGCCGAAATCGGCGACCTGCTCGCCGACTTTTCGCCGCATGGCGAAGTCCGGATTCCGCTGGCAAACACCGATGGCGATCAGGAGGAGGCAAGGTGAGAAAGCTGAGGCGAATCATTGCAATGCTGGCGACGATTCTTGCGCTCGTTGCGCCGGCGCCCGCGCCGGCGCAGGGCATGACGCTGGATTTCCCGAGCTGGCAGGCCGAGGAGCCCGGATTTGCGGAATGGTGGAAAGGATTGATCGCCGACTACGAGGCCAGGCATCCGGGCGTAAAAGTGAAGCTGTATTCGATTCCGTTCGCCAATTACGTCAATCAGCTCACCGTGCGCTTCGCCGGCCAGAATCCGCCCGACATCGTGCATCTTCCGTCGCGCAATTTCGCCAGCTTCGCGAGTCAGCAATGGCTGGAGCCGATCGACGACCTGCTCAAGGCCAGCGACATCCCATCCAAATGGTCGAAGATGCAGACCGAGATGGTCTGGAACGGCAAGACTTACGGCGTACTCCTTTTGCCGTACGGTAATCTGCTCTACTACAACGAGAAGCTGCTCCAGGACGCAGGCGCGAAGGTGCCGACCACGCCAGCGGAGTGGCTCGATGCGATGGCCAGGACGACCAACCGCGACAAGGGACAGTTCGGACTGGTGACGACCACTGCCGAGCACCCCAACATGTTCATCGACGCCGCCACCTGGGTGCTCGGCGAGAAGCAGGATTGGCTCAAGGGCAACAAGTACAACTTCACCGATCCTGGCGTTGTCGCGGCCATCGACCAGTTCCGAAAGTCGCTGACCTACGCGCCGCCGGGCACCAACTCCGCGGCTGCGCGACAGCTTTTCATCGACGGCAAGGCGGCATTCCTGCGCGATGGGCCCTGGGTGTGGGCGACACTGCAAAAAGCGAAACCGGAGACACGGCCGCTGCTCAAGATGACTCAGCTTCCGTTTCCCGTTATCACCGGCGGTGCGAGCAACAGTTTGCACATTCCGGCCAAGCTCGACGCCCAGAAGAAGAAGCTGGTGTGGGAATTCATCGCTCTCGCGGCGTCGCCCGCGTGGCAGGAGAAATACGTGCAGCTCACCGGCTCGCCGGCGGGGCGCGTTGGCATGATCGGGCCGGAGCAGGCGAAAAAGGATCCACACTTAAGCGCCATCACCCAGGCCGCGGAGAAAGCGGAGAATCTTTTCCCGCTGCAGCCCGCCCTGCGCGAGAACTACAATGAATTCGCGACCCTCTTCAGCCGCGCGGTGGTGCGCATGCAGTCGTCTTCGCAGCCCACCGATGCGATCCTCGCCAATCTGCAAAAGGAATTGACCGCCGCCATCCCGCTGCCATGATCGGGCGCTCGCGCTGGGTCGGTTACGCGCTGCTTTCGCCGGCGCTGCTCGCGGTCGGGTTTCTGATTCTTTATCCGCTCTACCTGGTCGTCGCGACCAGCTTTCGCCAGGGCAAGACGCTGAACGTGCTGCGGCTCTCCGAGCTGCCGTTTGGAGTGGCGAACTATCGCACCATATTCGCCAGCGACGCGACGTGGCATTCGGTCGGCGTTACCGTCATCTATCTGCTGGGAACCATCGGCCCGGCCTTTCTGGTCGGGCTCGGCGCTGCGCTGCTCCTCAACCGCGCATTTCCCGGACGCAGGTGGCTGCGCAGTTTTATTCTGCTGCCGTGGGCCGTTCCTGGTGTCATCGTGAGCATCGTGTTTCTGTGGCTTCTCGACGGCTCATTCGGCGTCGTCAACGCGGTGTTGCGGCAGGCGGGATGGCTTGTCACCGATCTCGCCTGGTTCGCCAATGACGACACCGCGCTCGCGGCGGTCATCGTGCCGACCGTATGGAAAGCGTATCCGTTTTTTACGCTGACGCTGCTCGCTGCGTTGCAGGCGATCCCGGTGAGCCTGTACGAAGCGGCGCGCGTCGATGGTGCAACATCATGGCAGCGCTTTCGCTACATCACCTGGCCGGGGATACGTCCGTCGGCGGCTCTGGCCGCGATACTGAACACGCTCTGGGCGCTGCGCGAATTCGACATCATCTATCTCACCACAGGCGGCGGGCCCGATCGCGCCACGGAGACGCTCGCGGTGCGCATCTACCAGGAAGCGTTCTCGTTCTTTCGCATGGGCACCGCGTCGGCGTTGGGTGTGCTGACGATGACGATGGCTGTGCTGCTGGTGCTGATGTCCATGCGCACCATTCGTCGCGAGTATTTCTAGTGCGCCGACTCCCCTATGTCGTCATTCCCGCTCATTTTGGTAACCGAGCGGGAATCCAGTGCCTTTCATGACCCGTTCGCGTCAATGGCTGCTCACCCTCGCCGCGCTGGGTGTTGCCGCGATCGTGCTCTTTCCCATCTACTGGATGCTGCTGACGTCGATGTTGCCGAGCGAGCTGACGCGCTCGCGCGATCCGGTCTTGCTGCCGAGACTCTCCGCGCTGTCGCTCGACGCGTTCACCGCGGTCCTCGCACGGAAGCCCGTGCTGACCTGGCTTGCCAACAGCGCCATCGTCACGGTGGGTGCGACGTTCATCAGCCTGGTCATCTCGACGCTCGCCGGCTACAGCCTGTCGCGCTTCAGGAGTCGCGCGCAGCAGGGCACCGGCTTCGCGCTGCTGGTGTCCAAAATGCTGCCGTCGAGCCTGATCGTGATTCCGTTCTTCATTGGCTTTTCCACGTTCGGCCTGATCGACAGCCGCTGGGGCCTGATCGTGGCAAACGCGGCGGTAGGCGTCCCGTTCGCGACCTGGCTGATGAAAGGCTTTTTCGATGGTATTCCGCGCGAGATAGAGCTGGCGGCGATGCTCGACGGCTGCTCGGGCGCGCAGGCGGTGTGGTACGTGGTGTTGCCGCTGGCCAAGCCGGGACTGGCGGCGTGCGGCATCTATCTCGCTATCGTAACCTGGTCGGACTTCGTGTTCGCGCGCACGCTCGTCACCAGCCCCGACCTCTGGGTGCTGACGGTCGGCATGCAATCGTTCCTGGGCGAATACCTGGTCGACTGGTCGAGCCTGATGGCCGTGGGCGCGCTGTCACTCGCGCCGGTATTCGTATTGTTTCTTCTGCTCGAGCCGTTCCTGGTGAGCGGGATGACGCAGGGCGCGGTGGCGAACTGATGGCTGCAACGATCCGCTCGGTCGAGACGATAATCGTCGCGCTGCCGCGCGAGATTCCGTATCTCGGGCCCTTGGGCGAGGGCGAGCACGTCAATGAGCGAGGCTATTTCGTTCGCCGAGGCAATCGAACAATCTATCCCACGACCGATCGCTCCGCCATTGTCAAGATCACCGCGGACGACGGTACGGTCGGCTGGGGCGAGACGTATGGCATCGTCGCGCCGCAAGCGGTGGTCGCGATCATTGCCGATGTCCTGGATCCCATGCTGGCAGGGCGGGAACCGGTCGACATTCCGGCGATCTGGGACGAGCTTTACGCGCTCATGCGCGTGCGCGGGCACTGGAGCGGATTCTTCACCGATGCGATTGCCGGTGTCGACATCGCGCTGTGGGATCTCGCAGGCAAGCTTGCGGGACGATCGGTCGCCGACCTGCTCGGGGGTGCGCGCCACTCCAGCATTCCTGCGTATGCGTCCGGGCTCCCTCGCGCCTCGCTGGCCGAGCGCGTTGCCCTGGCGCAAGAGCTGGTGGCGCGGGGATTTCGCGGTATCAAGTTTGCCGCCGTCATCTCAAAGCAAAGCGCGCAGCAAGGCTCGCGGCAAAGCGTCATCGACGAAATGCGCGCGCTGCGCGCGGCACTGGGCAATGAAATCGAAATCATGATCGATCTGCACTGGAAATACTCGCCGACCGAAGCAATCACACTTATCCGCGCACTGGAGCCCTACCGGCCGTACTTCGCCGAAGCGCCGTGCGCCCCCGAGGATATCGACGGCCAGGCCGACGTTGCCGCCAACGTCACCGTGTCAATCGCCGGCGGCGAGGAATGGAGCACGGTTTTCCAGGTGCGGCCGCGTCTGGCGCATCGCTGTGTCGGCATCAT
>DASZZK010000326.1:0-1622 GCA_035544975.1 Casimicrobiaceae bacterium
GCTGGAAAACAGCAGCAGGCGCACGACTTCGGCGGAAACATAACCGCGAACGAGATCGGCCGGATGCGAGTCGTCGGCGGGCCCGTCGCTGGACAATTTCGGACCGTATCCGAGCGCAGCATTGATCCCGCGGAAATAAGCGATCAGGCCAATGGCGGCGGCCGGCCCCAGATTGAGCACGCCGAGCACGTCGGACGCGGTCTCGTCGATGCGCGATGACCAGTAATCGGCGATTCGGATGCCGAGCTTGGCCTTCGTCAGCGCCACTTGTACGAGCTCGGTCAATTCCTTGAGCAGACCCTCGTCGGCATGCAGGATGTCGTGTCCGCCGCATTCGTGTCCCAGTGCGGCCCAGGCGCAGAGCCCGTGACGTGCGTTGGCCGGCGGCAGGTTGACCACGCCGACGCGTAAACCGAAGCCCTGCGTCGCGTCGACCGGCCAGGTGTAGGGACCGGAATCGGGATTGCCCCATTTCACCAACGGGGCGATGACTTCGTAGTCCGGAGGTTTGACTCCGCGGCGATCTGCGGCGGAAAGGAAGCCGTCGTAGAGATCGCTGATCACCTCCTGAAACGCATCCAGCGGCGTCGCCTGATACCCTGCGCCGTTTTGCAGGATCGCCTGTGCGATGTCGATCATCAGCCCGGCGGTGCTCTGGCGGCTGGGGTCCTTGTGCAACACTTGTGCGAACTTGGCTGCGCCGAGATCCTTCAGGGTGGAAAGGAACGGCTCCGCAGCCGCGGTGCGATAGAGCGGAGGGAGCTTCATTCGCGCGACTTCCAGCGCCGCGATCAGCTCCGCGTAGTGCGTCGGTTCCGGCGGGCCCTTGTCCGCGTCGAGCCATGCGAGGCGCGCTTCCTCGACGCAAGCGGCCATCTGCGACAGATTGATCTTGAACATTCAGCGCTCCTTTTGCACGGCAATTGCGGTTGCCCGCTCTACGCGACCGCGGTTGCGCTTGCGCACCCTCCGCAACCCGGTTGCCATTTTTTTCTATTCGCCCATGTGCATCAACATGCCGTGCCGGCGCGCGTAGCCGATGGCCAGCAAATACAGGTTGACGCCCGCAAACATGTAAAGCACGTTGATCGTCAGCGCTTCCCAGAATAGCTCGGCGCGAAATTGATGCTCGAGCAACACCGCGCGCATGCCTTCGAAGACATAGCTGGTCGGCACGACGCGCGCGATCGCCTGCAGCCAGCCCGGCAGCACGGCGATCGGATAGTAAACGCCGGATACCGGCGCCAGGAGAAAGATCGCCGCCCACGCGAGCTCCTCAGCGCCGAGACCCCAGCGTAGAACCATCCCCGAGACAGCGAGTCCGATGGCCCAGCCGCAGATGATGAGGTTCAGGAAAAAGGCAATCAGCGGAAAGCCCAGCGAGAAAATCGAAAAATTGAAAAGCAGCCACGCGAAGACGCACGCGGCGCCGACGCCGATCAAGGTGCGGATGATGCTCATCACCAGTTGCCAGACGATCAATTCCCAGGCGCGCAAGGGACTGACGAAAAGGTTGCCCAGGTTGCGCGAGTACATTTCCTCGAAGAAGGTCAACGACACCCCGAGCTGACCGCGGAAAAGAATGTCCCACAGCAGCACCGCGCCGATGAACAGCCCCGGCG
>DASZZK010000327.1:0-4706 GCA_035544975.1 Casimicrobiaceae bacterium
CGGGCGTCTACGCGGCGATCCATCGCAACCGCTTCGTCGACTACGCAGTGCGTATTTCCTCGCTGCTCGGGTTGTCGTTCCCGCCGTTTGTCTCGGCCATCATCCTGCTGCTGGTCTTCGCGATCGCCCTGCCCTGGTTCCCGGTCATCAGCGCGCGCTCCGGCAGCGCCATGGCCTGGTACCAGTCGATCACGCTGCCCGCGATCAGCCTGGGCCTGATTTCGGCTGCGTATGTGACCCGCGTCACGCGCTCGGCAATGCTCGAGGTCCTGTCCGAAGATTACGTGCGGACGGCGCGCGCCAAAGGCGTGCCGTGGAACGTGGTGATCTGGCGCCACGCGCTGCGCAACGCACTGATCCCGATCATCACCGTGGTCGGACTCTATCTCGGCATCCTGATCGGCAATTCGGTGCTGACCGAGATCGTTTTCAGCCGCCCGGGCCTGGGCAAGCTGCTCATCGGCGCCCTCAACCAGCGCGACTATCCGATGCTGCAGGGAATGATGGTGATCTACACGCTGATCGTGGTACTGGTGAACCTGCTGACCGACCTCGCGTACGGGTTCGTCGACCCGCGAGTAAAGCTGCAATGAGCGCCGGTCTACACACTGCCGCGCCGTCGCCATTCGACTATTTCGCTTCGGCGACGCTGAAGGCGTTCAACACCAACAAGACGTCATGGATCGGGCTGGTGGTGTTTCTGATCGTGGTCGTTGCGGCAATCCTCGCGCCGGTGCTCGCGCCATTCGATCCGAACGATCAGAACATCCTCGAGAAGTTGCGCGCGCCGACCCTCGAGCACTGGCTCGGGACCGACAGTTTCGGCCGCGACACATTCTCGCGCCTGATCTATGGAGCGCGCATTTCCCTGATCATCGGTGTCGTTTCGACACTCGCCGCGATGGTCATCGGGACGGCGATCGGCATGCTGGCAGGATGGCACGGCGGTCGCCTCGATACCGTCACGATGCAGGCGATGGACGTCCTGCTGGCGTTCCCGTCGCTGATCCTGGGCCTGATCCTGGTGGCGATGCTCGGCCCCTCGATGGTGAACATCATCATTGCCATCGCGCTGACTTCGATCCCGCCTTTTGCCCGCATCGCCCGCGCGCCCACGATCGCGGTCAAGGAGCGCGAGTTCGTCGACGCCGGCCGCGCGCTCGGCTATTCCGACACCCGGATTCTTATCGTCCATATCCTGCCGAACATCTTCCCCGAAATCCTGGTGATGGGCTCCCTCTGGCTCGCCAACGCAATTCGCACGGAAGCCTCGCTTGCCTTCGTCGGCCTTGGCGTCAAACCGCCGACTGCGACCTGGGGCGGCATGATCCGCGAAGGGTTCGAGAACATTCTCGACAGCTATTGGCTAGCGCTCGTCCCGGGCGTTGCGATTCTGATCGTGATCTTCGCGCTCAACCTGCTTGGCGACGGCTTGCGCGACGCGATCGATCCGAAACTGAAGGGCGAAGCTTAGTGGACACCGCGCCGGTCCTCGCCGTACGCAACCTGACCACCGCGTTCCGGGTCGACGGCGAGTGGACCACGGTCGTGAAGGGGATTTCGTTCGAGATCGGGCAGCGCGAGACGGTGGCGATCGTCGGCGAATCGGGTTCAGGCAAGAGCGTTACCGCGCTGTCGATCATGGGGCTGCTGCCGGCAGCCAACAGCCGGGCGACCGGAGAGATCCTGCTCGAAGGACGCGACCTGCTCAAACTACCCGAAAACCAGATGCGCCATGTGCGCGGCAACCTGATCTCGATGATCTTTCAGGAGCCGATGACCAGCCTCAACCCGGTGCTGACCCTCGGCTTCCAGATCGCCGAAGCCCTGATCTACCATCGCGGCCTCGATCGCGCGCAGGCGCAGGCCGAAACGCTGCGCATCCTGGAGCGCGTGCGCATCCCGTCCGCGGCGTCGCGCTTGCACGAGTATCCGCACCGGCTCTCCGGCGGCATGCGCCAGCGAGTGATGATCGCGATGGCGCTCGCCTGCAAGCCGAAGTTGCTGATCGCGGACGAACCGACGACCGCGCTCGACGTCACGATCCAGGCCGAAATCCTCGAGCTGATCAAACTGTTGCAGGACGAGGAGGGCATGTCGGTCGCCTTCATCACCCATGACATGGGTGTGGTGGCCGAGATCGCCGATCGCACCGTCGTCATGCTGAATGGCAACGCCGTCGAGCAGGCACCCACCGCAGAGCTTTTCGCATCGCCCCGCGAGCCCTATACCCGGGCACTGCTCGCCGCGGTTCCGCGCCTCGGCTCGATGAAGGGTCGTCCTGTCCCGCAGCGCTTCGCGATCGTCGATCCGGTCACCGGCGCGGCCGAAGTCATCCCCGATACCGGGTCGACCGTGGCGGCGACCGAGCGCCCGGTGCTCGAAGTCGCTCACCTCGTGACCCGGTTCGACATTCGCTCCGGCGTGCTGAGTCGCGTCAGCGCGCGGGTTCACGCCGTCGAGGATATTTCATTTTCGCTGCACGCCGGCGAAACGCTGGCGCTGGTCGGCGAGAGCGGTTGCGGCAAGTCGACCACGGGCCGCTCGATCCTGCGCCTGGTCGAGCCCGATTCCGGAACTGTCCTGTTCGAGGGACAGGATGTCCGCGCGCTCGACCGCGCAGGCCTGCGCGCAGCCCGCCGACGCATGCAGATGATCTTCCAGGATCCGTTCGCGAGCCTCAATCCCCGCAAGACCGTTGGCGGCGCGATCGCCGAACCGATGATCGTGCATGGCCTGCTCAGTCGTGCGGATGCCCGCGACAGGGTCAGCGAACTTCTCCGCAAGGTCGGCCTCACGCCCGACATGGCGAGCCGCTTTCCGCATGAATTCTCCGGCGGCCAGCGGCAGCGGCTGTGCATCGCGCGGGCGCTGGCGCTGGCGCCGAAGCTGCTGGTCGCCGACGAAGCCGTATCGGCGCTCGACGTCTCGATCAAGGCGCAGGTCATCAATCTGATGATGGACCTGCAGGCGGACATGGGCCTGGCTTATCTGTTCATCTCGCACGACATCGCGGTCGTCGAGCGGGTCAGCCATCGCGTCGCGGTGATGTATCTGGGTGAGATCGTCGAGATCGGACCGCGCGCGGCGATCATGGAAAATCCGCAGCATCCGTACACGAAGCGTCTGATGGCGGCGGTGCCGGTGCCGGAAGCGGGTCGCCGCAGGCTGCGGCGCGGACTTTCGACGACCGAGATTCCCAGCCCGGTTCATCAAGCGCACTACGTGCCCGCGCCACGGCTTTATCGCGAGATCGGTCCGGGACACGTTGTGCAGGCGTTCGACGCGTAGGATTGCGTTCCAGCGATATTCCGCCGTCCGGGAGTGTGATAAACCTCAGCTTTGACGCGACGATAATCGTGCATGCGTCGGCCCGGCGCCGCATTCCAGCGGTTGCTTGATGTCGGCACGGGCGGGCTGTCGATTATTCTTACATCTCGTGCGTAAGCGCGATGCGGCTTGGTGGTGCACACTCCGAGCGAACCCATTGGATTGCCGACCGACCACTTCGGCCCTATATTGCGCACAATACGCGCTGGATGGCATGCGGGAATGACTTGCAGCCCAAGACGGCCAGGTTCAATAGGAGGATTCCATGTTGCGCTCGATATCTCTGCTGCTGGTGCTTTCATTGGCTTTCGGAGTCTCGGAGATTTCCGCTCAGACGAAGAAACCCTCGTTACCGGGGAAGACGCCCACGGCGAAGGAAAGCTCCATCAGCGTCATTGTCTACATGAGAGATGCGAGCAAGAATGAGGTATTGCTCGGCACACGAATCTGGCCGGGTTATCCCGACTACGACGCCGCCGTACTGCAGAGGCTCTTCGCGGCGATGAAGGCCCTCGAGCCGGCCTACAAACAGGATGATGAAGTCGCCTACACATGGTCCACGAAGGGACGGGTGACCAAGTGCAGCATCTATCTCGAGTCATTGGAAGCGGGCGCCAAGAATGGAACCGGCGCAGTAGTGGGGTGCGAAGCGAACGGCGTGAGCAGCCTTGCCGTGACTTCCGACGCCGATCCCAAGCACGCTGTCAGCTCTTCCGGGGATCCCAGGCACCTGAATGACGTGATGGAACTGTTCAAGAAGCTCTCGGAGAGAGCCAGGAATAATCTTCCCAAGAAATAAAGGCTGTCCATTGGGCAGCGGGCTTCGTCGATGACAGGCTCATCGGAGTCCGTTCAAACGATTGTGTGCGCGTGATATGGGGAAGACGAATCGCAGTGGATGACACGCTACTCCGACTGGAGCTAGTCGTGAGTACGATCGGCACCAATATTGCATGCGTATCCCGACCTCAACGCTCGGAACGCTTCGGTGCTCTCCTCCCCCATCCTGGATTATCTCGATTCACTGCGTGCCCGCTTTGGAGAGCTTTCGGAAGGCAACGTTGCCACCTACATTCCCGAGCTTGCGAGGGCCGACCCCGATGAGTTCGGCATCTGCATCGCGACCCGTGACGGATTCGTCTACGAGGTCGGCGATTCCCGCCGGCTTTTTTCTATCCAGTCCATTTCCAAGCCGCTCACTTACGGACTTGCGCTGGAGCAAAACGGCGAGGACAGCGTGCTCGCGAAGATCGGGGTCGAGCCGTCCGGCGACGCTTTCAATGCGGTCAGCCTGCGGCCCCAAACCGGTGCTCCGCTCAACCCACTGATCAATGCTGGTGCAATCGCCGCGTGCGGCCTTATCTCCGGCGACACGG
>DASZZK010000328.1:0-3002 GCA_035544975.1 Casimicrobiaceae bacterium
TCTGGACCTTGAGTGTCCACGATGGATACTCGCCACGCTCGATCGCGTGCAGCAGGTCCAGGTGGTGGTGGTTGGGGTTTTCGCCGCCGATGCGTTGCGCGTCCTCAGTCGTAAGACAACGGATGCCCTGCTCGGTCTTGAAATGGTATTTCACCCAGAACGCTTCACCGCCCGCATTCATCCACTGGTAAGTGTGCGAGCCGAAGCCATCCATATGGCGGTAGGTCTCCGGAATGCCGCGATCGCCGAACAGCCACGTGAACTGGTGCGTCGCCTCCGGCGAATGCGAAAAGAAGTCCCACGCGTTGTTCGGCTCCTGCACGTGCGTGTAGGGGTCGCGCTTCTGGGAGTGAATGAAATCCGGAAACTTGAGCGGATCCCGGATAAAGAAAATGGGGGTGTTGTTCCCCACCAGATCGTAGTTGCCGTCCTCGGTGTAGAACTTGAGCGCGAAGCCACGCGGGTCGCGCACGGTGTCGGCCGAGCCGAGCTCCAGGGCAACTGTAGAGAAGCGCAGGAACGTTTCTGTCTTCTTGCCGATGGAAGAAAGAAATTTCGCCTTGGTCCACTTCGTGACGTCATGCGTCATTTCGAACACACCATAGGCAGCCGAGCCGCGCGCATGGACGACGCGTTCCGGAATCCGCTCGCGATCGAAGTGCGCGAGCTTCTCGATCAGGGCGTGGTCCTGCATGAGGATCGGGCCGGTCGCGCCTGCCGTTTGCGATTGCTGGTTGTTTTCCACCGGAGCGCCGCTCTCGGTGGTGAGGATCTTCGGGTCGGACACGGGATGCTCTTTCGTTCGATTGGTGGAGGCCCGATTATTACGACGCGAGAGACATAGGTAAAATTGAATGATTCTATGTGTTCGATTGATTAAGACTATTGGGGCCCCGTATCGGAAGAGTACTCAGTTCGTAATCCTCAGCAGGTTCAAGGGCGTTCATGCAAACACGCCTTGCACGAACCACTGCCCTCCGCGATCGCGGTAGAGCCACACTTCGGCGCCTTGTGCATCGCGGCCGATGAAATAATCGCGGCCGATTTCTTCGCCGTCCCACCATCCAGCTTCAATGCGCTCGGGTCCTGACAGCAGCTTGAGATCCGACGATACGGGCTCGGCGCCCAAGGGGCGCGGCTCGGCAAACAGCCACAACGGACGCACGGGAGACGAGCTTCGCGGATCTTTGCCTGCTCCTTTCGTGGCGACATTCGCTTGCGACGTCGCCTGCGCGTGCTCGGGCCGATGATCGGCGTGGAGTGCCAGCGCATGCACCGCGCCCTCACCCAGCCGCGCACGCAGGCGCTCGATCAGTTGCGTTCCGGCTTCGCCATCCTTACCCGATCCCTGGAACAACTCGCCCTCTTTTCCCGCGAGCGGCGCGGTTTCCTCCGAGACCAGCCGGATCGCCTCGACCCTGTCCGGCAATTGCAGCCGCGACAGGCGTTCGCGCAGCACGTTCTGCATGTGCTCGATCTGGCGGGTGGCCGCGAGGCCGATCACGATCGACGTCGGCGGCACGTCCTCGTGCACGAGATCGAAGCGCATGCGGGTGACGCCCGCGCCGCGCCCTTGCAGAAATCCGGCAAGCTCGACCACCAGCCGTCTGACGGCAAACAGCAAGGCTTCCGTCTCTTCCACCGGCGAGGGCAGCTCGAGTTGGCCGTGATAGCGCTCAGGCGCCACGAATAGCGCTCGCGCATCGGGCAGGCTGCCGCGCGCGCGATCGATCTGGTCGAGGAGGCTCGCGCCGAAGCGGCGGGCGAAGCCATCACGCGGCAGCGCCAGCACGTCGCCTAGGGTGCGCACGCCGATGCCCCACAGCGTATCCATCACTTCGTCCGCGCCATCGAGCAGACCGACCGGCAGTTGGGCCAGCGCGGAGTCGATGTCCGCACCCTCCTCGATCGCGATCGCACGACCGGCGCGCGCGAGCAGGCTCGCCGCCGGCGCAGTGGGCGCGGTGGCAACGAGCGCAGAAAAGCCGATGGCGGCGAGACCGGCGTCGATGCGACCGAGCAGCGTGCTCAAACCGCCGAAATAATTAAGGCAGCCGGAAATCTCCAGCAGCACATTGGCCGGCGGCTCGATGGCGATGGTGGAGGTCCACTGGCCGGCCCAGAGCGCGATGTTTTTCAGCGCGGCCGCTTCCGCGCATTCGTCGCGCAAGTGAATGGCGACATCCGGGTCGAGCCCCAGCGCCGCGGCGATGCTCATGCCCGAAATGATGCCGCGCTTTTGCGCCGCACCGTTGGCGACCAGCACATCGGGACGATGGCTCGCCGTGCTGACCACCGCGGGAATCGGGCGCATCTCGGCGCGCGCGAAGATGCGCAGCGGAAGGTCGGGAAAATGCAGGCAGGTCCAGAGCATGGCGGCAGCGATCCATCATCGGATGTGGGCAGCGGCGCGAATTTCTGCGCCGTCATCGCTGCCATTGGGATTAATGCGAGGGTCGATGCGTTGATCGATGCCGCGCGGACCGACGCTGCGCGGATCCACGCCAGGCACGCGACTGACTTCGTCGGCGCGCGAGAGCGCACGATTCCAGATCTTCGCTTGCGGACCGCCGACGGGGTACTGGCTTTTGAAACTTGCCGAACGATGGACCGGCAGGCGATCGATTTTCCTCAACGGCTTGACGATGGCCGTCGCCAGCAGCAGATCTTCCATGGCATGGCGTATCGGGTTTTTGATGTTCACCGACGAGGCAGAAACATCCAGCAGCAAAGACCGGGTCATCACGCCTCCACGGCGCTTGAAGACATCGATGGAGAGCTTTTGCTCCACCAGCGACAAGCGGATGCGCAACGGCGCCGGCGACGGTTGCGCCGCGCGCGCGGTACCGGTGAAGACGAACGCCAGCGACTGGCTTTCCTGCGCCGCGAGCTGCAGCCGCCGTGTTTGCGCGTCATTCACCGCTCTCGGCCAGAACAAGAGCGCGCCCGCGCTGTTCGCGCGCAGCACCTGCTCGGCCGACCACCAGCGGTTTTTCTCCTCC
>DASZZK010000329.1:0-1823 GCA_035544975.1 Casimicrobiaceae bacterium
CCGGGGGTCAACGGCAAGACGATCACGGGCCGAATGTCTGCACCTGGCCCATCGCGTCGTTTCGCTGCGTGGCAATGGTTAGGCAGCTATAGGAGGCATAGCGGACTTAGCAGCCCATCCAACTGCATGTTTGTGAGTTCACGGCCTTAAGAGCCTGGCCGAAAAAGAGTTGAGTGATTTCAGCCCTTTGTGATTCCCTCGGATTTGCGAGATTCGATGGAGGGCACAATGGCTTGGACTGAAATCACCCGTAAACAATATCGCCGCGATCACCTGCGTTATGCAAGCGACACGACATATGTGGAATGGTTCTTGCTGTCTCGTTTCCTGCCGGCACCATGCCGTGTCGGGCGTCCGCGCGAAGTTGAACTGCGGGCGGTGATGAACGCGATCCTCTATATTCTGGCGACCGGCTGCCAATGGCGCGCGCTGCCGAAGGACTTTCCACCGCGCTCCACCGTTCAGTACTACTTCTACCTCTGGCGCGACCAGCGCCTTTGGCGGCGGATCAATCTTGCGCTGGTGCGGCGCGCCCGCCAAGCGGCGGGACGTAACGCCATTCCTTCGGCCGGCGTCATCGACAGCCAGAGTGTCAAGACCACGGAAAGCGGCGGCCCGCGCGGGTTTGATGCCGCCAAGCGGGTCAAAGGGCGCAAGCGCCACATGGTCACCGATACGCAGGGTTTTCTGCTCGCCGTGCTGGTGCACGCGGCCAACATCCAGGACAATCATGGCGCGGTGCCGCTGCTCGCCGCGCTGCGACGAACCTTCCCCAAGCTGCGGCATATCTTCGCCGATCGTGTCTATCGCGGTGACAAGCTCCGCAACGCAATCGCCGAGTTCGGCAGGTGGATGATTGAGATCGTCACCCGATCCGAGCGGGTCAGGACATTCAAGCCAGAGCCCAAACGCTGGGTGATCGAACGCACCTTCGCTTGGTTCGGACGCAACCGACGCCTCGCCAAGGACTTCGAGGCGACCATCGCCAGCGCCGAGGCCTGGTTCCTGATCGCCAGCGTCCGCCTCCTCTCCCGCCGTCTCGCAAGGGCCTGAAAACATGGATATCATTTTGAGTCAGACTCTAAGGATGACGCCGTCTTGCCGAACTGATCATCAAGCGCGTAACCCGAGCCGCGCACGGTGCGGATCGGATCGCTGCCGTGGCCGCGGTTGAGCGCCGCGGCGGCCAGCATCAGGCGCGCGCGCCTGAGCCGTGCCCCCCAATCGCCGGAGCGCGAATTCCCGCCGCTATCTTGGGTCGCCGTCATCGGGTCTGCCGCGGCAGAGTAACACGCCACCCGGATTTCAGGATGGCGTCAGGGAACCTCCGTCTTCTCTTCGCGCGCCTTTGTCGAAGCGGCCATTTCGGTCGGCGCGATCGAAGCAAGCGGGGCGGGCGGTCGCCTCCCCGCGCCGCGCAGCGCAAGCACGAGTTCGCGGCCGCCGAGGATCAAG
Source organism: Casimicrobiaceae bacterium (assembly GCA_035544975.1). Classification (GTDB taxonomy): domain Bacteria; phylum Pseudomonadota; class Gammaproteobacteria; order Burkholderiales; family Casimicrobiaceae; genus PALSA-1003. Next base: position 1,456 of record DASZZK010000329.1, read on the forward strand.
AGCGAAAGCGCGAATGGAATGATGTAATAGAGCAGTCGGAACAGCAGCAGGCCGGCGAGCAGCTCCTCCTTGTCGAACTGCCACAGCGCGACCAGCATGGCGGCGTCGAACACGCCGATGCCGCCGGGCGCGTGGCTGGCAAAGCCGAGCAGCGTCGCCGCGACGAAGATCACGGCGAGCGTCACGAAGCCGATATTCGGCTCGTCCGGCACTAGCATGTACATCGCAAGCGCGCAGAACGAGAGATCGATGATCCCGATGCCGATCTGCAACAGCGTCAGCGGCCCGCCCGGGAGCGTGACCTGCCAGCCGTGGTGGCCGATCGTGCGCGGGCGTTGCCATACCCAACCCACGTAGGTCGCCAGCAC
>DASZZK010000330.1:0-2572 GCA_035544975.1 Casimicrobiaceae bacterium
CGGTTCGGAAGCGCAGCGAAAAAAATTTCTGCCGAAGCTGGTCAGCGGCGCCGCCATCGGCTGCTTCGGTCTTACCGAGCCGGACCACGGCTCCGATCCGGGTTCGATGACCACGCGGGCGCGGTCGGTCGCCGGCGGCTACAGCGTCTCCGGCAACAAGATGTGGATTTCCAATTCTCCCATCGCCGACGTGTTCGTGGTGTGGGCGAAGACCGACGACGGTGTCATTCACGGCTTCATTCTCGAGAAAGGCATGCGCGGCCTGTCCGCGCCGAGGATCGAGGGTAAGTTCAGCCTGCGCACCTCGGTCACCGGCGAGATCGTGATGGAGGACGTGTTCGTGCCCGAGGAAAACCGACTGCCCAACGTCGAGGGCCTCAAGGGACCCTTCGGCTGCCTGAACAACGCACGCTACGGCATCGCCTGGGGAGCGCTGGGCGCGGCAGAATTCTGCTGGCACGCGGCCCGTCGATACGTGCTCGATCGCACGCAGTTCGGGCGGCCGCTGGCGGCAAATCAGCTGATTCAGAAAAAACTGGCCGACATGCAAACCGACATTACGCTCGGGCTGCAGGGCTGCCTGCGTCTCGGCCGGCTCAAGGACGAGGGGCGTGCGGCGCCGGAGATAACGTCGATCATGAAACGCAATTCATGCGGCAAGGCGCTGGACATCGCGCGGATGGCGCGCGACATGCACGGCGCCAACGGTGTCGTCGATGAGTTTCACGTCATACGACACGTGCTCAATCTCGAGACCGTGAACACCTACGAAGGCACCCACGACGTGCATGCGCTCATCCTCGGCCGCGCCCAGACCGGCATCTCCGCCTTCTAGGCATTGCGGATAGATATGATCAAGCTCTACAGTTATTTCCGTTCGTCGGCTGCCTATCGGGTCAGAATCGCGCTCAATCTGAAAAGCCTTTCATACGAATACCTGCCCGTGCACCTGGTGAAAGGCGAGCAGCGCGACGAGCGATATCGCGCTCTCAATCCGCAGGCGCTGGTACCGATGCTGGTCGACGATGGTGAGACCATCACCCAGTCGATGGCGATCATCGAGTACCTCGACGAGAAGTTTCCGGATCCGCCGCTGTTGCCGCCGACGCCCGAAGCCAGGGCCCGAGTGCGATCTATCGCGCAGGTGATCGCGTGCGACATTCATCCCCTGAACAACCTGCGAGTGCTGAAATATTTGACCGGTACGCTCGGCGCGAGCGAGGACGCAAAGAACGCCTGGTATCGGCACTGGATCGAGCTTGGTCTCGCCGCGATCGAGGCCCGGCTTGCCGCCGACAGCCGCACCGGCGCCTTTTGCCACGGAGCAACGCCGACGCTCGCCGATACCTGCCTCGTGCCGCAGCTTGCGAACGCGCGGCGATACGACTTTTCCATCGAAGCGTATCCGACGCTGGGGCGTATCGAATCGCATTGCCTTGCGCTCGATGCGTTCGAGCGCGCGGCACCGGCCCGTCAGCCCGACGCTGCCTGATGGATGTCCGGCCGCAAGCTCGACCTGTCGCGGGACGAGCGAATACGACGCGAAACCATTTCTCGGCAACCTGATGCCTGCACAGGAGCCTCGATGAAATTCGCGATTCCCGCCTGGGATTGCCCTTCGGTACCGGTGGCGGGCGGCGCCCAGTTCTACCCCGTCCGCCATATCTATTGCGTCGGACGAAACTACGCGGAGCATGCGCGGGAGATGGGAGGCGACGCGACCAAGGAACCGCCGTTTTTTTTCACCAAGGCTGCCGACGCGATTCAGCCGGTCATTCCGCCCGACGTCGGCCATGTGCGATACCCGCTGGCAACAAAAAACTATCACCATGAAATCGAGCTCGTCGTCGCAATCGGTGCATCCGGCGTTCGCGTCGCGCCGGAGCGCGCCAACGCCCTGATCTATGGCTATGCGGTCGGGCTCGACATGACCCGGCGTGACCTGCAGGCGGCGCTGCGCGAGATCAAGCGCCCATGGGATCTGGGCAAGTCCTTCGCGCAAGCGGCGCCGATCGGGCCCATACACCCGGTGCGCGAAGTCGGCTACGTGAGCCGTGGCCGCATCTCGCTCGAGGTGAACGGCGCGGTGAAGCAGCAGGGCGATCTGGCCGACATGATCTGGGACGTGCCGCACGTGCTGCATTTCCTTTCGCAATACTACGAGCTCTTGCCCGGCGATCTGATCTTTACCGGTACGCCTTCCGGCGTCGGCGCAGTGGTGGCCGGAGACATGCTGGTAGGGCGGATCGAATCCTTAGGCGAGCTCAAGCTCAGCATCGATGAGCCGGCGGCGCTTGCATGAATCCGGTTTGATTTTGGCAAACATCCGGACATGACTTCATCCGGGGCCGCGTTCGCCGAGCGCGAATACAATCTGCGAGCGGCCTTTCCGGACCATCCGCAATGGTTCGCGCGCTGGGCCACTGACAGCGAGCGCGTGCGCGCATCGATGCGCATGGTACGCGACGTGCGTTACGGCGCCGGGCCCAAGCAGATCGTCGATCTCTTCCCGGCGGAGCGCCCGCGCGGCGCGTTACTGTTTATTCACGGTGGTTATTGGCGCGCCCTGGAT
>DASZZK010000331.1:0-6189 GCA_035544975.1 Casimicrobiaceae bacterium
TGCGTGCCGCAGTCGAGATCGCCGACCGCGCGTATGTATTAGACGATGGACGCGTCGTATACGAGGGACTCGCCGCCGAATTCGCCAAGGACGAGGAGCGCGTGCGTGCGCTTGCGGGCGCCAGTGCCGAAAAGTGGGACGCAGTGCAGTAGCACAAGCTCTGTGGGCCGTTCTGGTCGACTCGCTAGAGGTTCTGCGACGGGGCTACGCCACGCGAAGCCTCGCCACCGTCGCGTCGATCAGCTTGCGCGAGATACTGATCGGCGACGGCAGCTGCGGCAGCGCGTCGAGCGAGAACCATTTCGCGTCGGCGATCTCTGCGTCGCACGGACGCATGTCGCCACCGGCGTATTCCGCGTTGAATGCGATCATCAGCGAGTGCGGAAACGGCCAGGACTGGCTGGCGAAATAGACGAGCTTGTCGACTTCCACGCCGACCTCCTCGCGAACCTCGCGATGAATGCAATCCTCGATCGATTCGCCCAACTCGACGAACCCGGCGAGCGCGCTGTACATCGCATTCGGAAAGCGGTTAGCGCGCGCCAGCAGCAATTCGCGTCCGCGGGTGACGAGCACCATCATCGCCGGCGACACGCGCGGATAGACCACGTATCCGCACGCCGGGCATTGCTTGGCGCGCTCGTCGGGCTTGTCGAGCGTGGGCGTCCCGCAGCGGCCGCAGTAGCGATGGCTGCGATCCCATTCGGCAACCTGGGACGAGCGGCCGGCGAGTGCTAGCAGCGGGTCGGGGATCTGCAGGAACAGCGAGCGCAGCCCGCGCCACTGCCAGCCCTCGGGTTCGGGGACCTCGGCGCCGACGCGCAACGCGATGCAATCGATCCCCTGGTAGCGGCCGAGATAATGACGTGCGCCGTCGATCCTCAGCGTGATCACATCCGAAAAAGTCGGCAGCGTCGGCGGGTCGCCATTGCGCGCTAGAATCTTGTCGTCGCGCCAAACAAAGCAGAGTGATGCGGCAGCGAGGTCCTTGGGCAGAGCGGTGCCGGGCTCGAAGCCGGCGGGAGTCCCCATGGTGCGCAGACTAGCGGAGGAATCGTTCATCCTTGCCGATGACGGTCAGCTCGACGAACTTCGATCCGCTGTGACTCGTCGGCGTGAAGGTGACCCAGAAACCGCCAAGATCGAAATCGCGCATCGTCTCCATGGCGGCGATGAATTTCTCGCGCGTGAGCTCGGTGCCCGTACGGCGCAGCCCCTCGACCAGAACCTTGGCGGCGATGAATCCTTCCAGGCTGGTGAACGAGTAGTCCTGCTTGCCGGTGGAAGCCTCGAGCAGCTGCTGATACTCCTTCACGACAGGCACGCCAATGTTCCAGGGGAACGGGACTACCTGTGAGACGGCGACGCCGCGACCGTCGGCTCCGGACTCCTTGGCAAGCGCCTTGCTGCCGACAAAGGAGACGTTCATGAACTGCGGATTGTAGCCGGCAGCACGCATTGCCTTGATGAACGCGGCGCAAGACTTGTAGGCCGAGATCATGATAACTGCCTGCGGTTCGACCTTGCCGATCGACTGGACCGCTGCCGCAACATCGACGGTGTTGCGCTCGACGGTGCCCGTGGCCACGATCTTGATCTTTCGCCGCTCCATCGCTTTTTCGACGCCGAGCAGGCCCGCCTTGCCGTAATCGTCGTTCTGATAGAAAACGGCGATCTTGTCGAGGGCCTGACCGGTCATCTGGCCGACGATCTTTTCTGTCTCGTCGAAGTAGCTCGCGCGGACGTTGAAGATGTAGCGGTTGACCGGCGTGCGCAACGACTCGGCGCCAGTGAACGGCCCGACGAAGGGAACCCGCGCCGCTGTGAAGATCGGCTTCGAGGCATTCGACGTCGGCGTGCCGACATAACCGAACAGCAGGAAGACGCCATCGTCGATGAGCTTCTTGGTGTTGGCCGCGGCTCGGTCGCCCTCGTAGCCGTCGTCGAGCGACCGCATCTCGATCTTGCGCCCGTGGACGCCTCCGGCAGCATTGACGACCCGGAAGTATGCCGCGGCACCGGTGCGCATCTCCGTTCCAAGCTCCGACGCCGCGCCGGAAAACGCGGCAGACTGGCCGATGAGGATGGACGTCGGCGTGACACCGGGCTCGGCGTGAAGCGCACTCGCCGCGACGGCAAGCATCAAGCCGGCTGTTCGTAACATGGGCAGCAATACCGCCTTCACGCGATCACCAGCGGCAGCGAGCGCAAGCGTTTTCCGGTCGCTGCGGCAATCGCGTTGGCTACGGCGGGAGCGATGACCGGCGTCCCGGGCTCGCCGACACCCGTCGGCTTTTCCGTCGATGCGACGATGTGCACTTCCACTTTGGGCATTTCGTTGATTCGCAGCGGCGGATATTGGTGAAAATTCGACTGCTCGACGATGCCGTCCTTGAGCGTGATCGCACTGTGGAGCGCCGCGGCAAGCCCGAAGCCGATGCCGCCTTCCATTTGGCCGCGGACCACGTCGGGGTTGACCGCCACGCCGCAATCGACCGCGCAAACCACACGGTCGACCCTGAATTTGCCGTCGGATGAGACGGTCACTTCGGCGACTTGCGCAACAACGGTATTGAACGACTCGTGCACGGCCACGCCGCGACCCCGCTTTTCGCCGGCCTTGCCCCGCGCCAGGGCTAAGCCCCAGCCGGCTTTTTCCGTCGCGAGTTTCAGCACGCCGAGATGGCGGGGCTTGGCCGCCAACAGAGCCCTGCGGAACGCGACCGAGTCCTCGCCGGCCGCGGTGGCAAGCTCGTCCAAAAACGTTTCGGTCGAAAACGCGGTATGCGTCGAACCGACCGAACGCCACCACTGCACCGGCACGCCGATCTTCGGCGAGTGAAGCTCGACCAGCAGGTTGGGAATCGCATATGGGAGCGATGATGCACCCTCGACCGAGGTGCCGTCGACGCCATCCTTGACCATCATTTTCTCGAACGGCGTTCCGGCAAGAATCGACTGTCCGACGATGCGTTGCTGCCACGCACTCACGTTGCCGGTGCCGTCCAGCGAGGCCTTGATCGTATGGTAGTACATCGGGCGATAATACCCGGCTCGCATGTCGTCTTCGCGCGTCCACACCAGCTTGACCGGCGCCGCACCTTTGATCGCATTGGCGATGTACGCCGCTTCGCGCAAAAAGTCGGAAGCCGGATTGGCGCGGCGGCCGAAGCTGCCTCCGGCGAAGAGCTGGTTGATCTTTACCCGCTCCGGCGCCAGGCCGACGATTTCCGCGACGGCGCCCTGGTCGATCGTGTGAAACTGCTCGCCGTTCCACACTTCGCAGCTGTCGGCGCTGAGGCTCACGACGCAATTCATCGGCTCCATTGCGGCGTGCGCGAGAAAAGGAAACTCGAACGATGCTTCCAGCGTCCTGGCCGCGCCGGCAAGAACCTTGACCGCATCGCCGTCGTTGCGCGCTACCGTCCCCGGCGTGGCCGCAAGCTTTTTGTAGTCGGCCATGATGTCGGCAGACGAGCGCTTGAATGCGTTCGACTCGTCCCACTCGATCTTCAATGCGTCGCGGCCTTTTTTTGCCTGCCAGAAGCTCACCGCGAGCACGGCGACGCCGTTCGGGACTTCGACGATGTATTTGACGCCCTGGACCTTTTGCGCGGCGTTGGCGTCGAACGATGCGACGCGGGCGCCAAAACGAGGCGGATGAGCGACGACCGCGGTAAGCAGACCTTCGAGCTGAACATCCTGCGTAAAGCGCGCCGTTCCGTTCGATTTGGCGCGCGAGTCGGTGCGCGGCACGCGCTTACCGATGTAGACGAAGTCCTTCGGGTCTTTCAACTTGATGTCGGCTGGAACGGGCTCCTTCGCTGCCGCCGCGGCCAGCTCGCCGAACGTGGCTTTCTTTCCGGACGTGTGCGTCACGACGCCGTTGACGACGCGGATGGAATCCGGCGCCACGTTCCAGCGCTTCGCCGCCGCGGCAACCAGCATAGCCCGCGCGGCTGCTCCGGCCTGGCGCAGTTGGTCGTACGAGTTGGCCATCGCCGTCGAGCCGCCCGTGCCTTGAACGGCTCCCCAGAGAAGATTGTTGTAGCGCGAGGCGTCGGCGGGAGCTCCTTCGACGCGCATCTGGGCCCAGGCTGCATTCATTTCCTCGGCCACGAGCGTGGGCAGTCCGGTGAACGTTCCCTGGCCCATTTCGAGATGTTTGACAAACACGGTGACGGTGTTGTCCGCGCCGACCCGAATGAATGCATTGGGTTCCCACGCGCCCCCGGCTCCTTGCGGCGCGCGGCCAGCAGCCACGCCAGGGCCCGCCGTTTGCGCCAACGACCGGCCAGGAAGATGGATCGCCAGCGTAAGGCCCGCCGCGGCGGCGGCCGAGGTCTTCAGAAATCGACGCCGCTGTCTGTCTCGGGGCAAGACTTCCGTCATGGCTTTTGACTCCATTGGATCGCGATAGCCCGTATTCACGCCAGCGCCTTAGCCGCTTCGTGAATCGCCGCACGAATGCGCACATAGGTCGCGCACCGGCACACGTTTCCGGCCATCGACGCGTCGATATCGGCGTCGCTGGGCCTCTTGATCTTGGACAGCAGTGCGGAGGCCGACATCACCTGTCCGGATTGGCAGTAGCCGCACTGCGGAACGTCCAGTCGTTCCCACGCCGCTTGCACTGCCTTGCCTTCCTTGGACTTCAGCCCCTCGATCGTCGTGATCTCCACGCCAGGTTTCACGCCGGAGATCGGCAGCGTGCAGGAGCGCGTGGCGACACCGTCGACGAGCACGGTGCACGCGCCGCACAGGGCCATACCGCAGCCATACTTGGTGCCCACAAGGTGCAGATGGTCGCGAAGCACCCACAGCAGCGGCGTGTCGTCCGGAAGCTCGACGGGGTAGCGCTGATTGTTCACGGACAGCACGGCCATTATTGCTCCGAGAATGCGGATTCGAAATATGCGAACGCAGCGCGCGGGGCGTCATCGTGCAAAAGGTGCTGCGTCGCAACCGCCGGAACGCGCTCGGGCCGAAGGGCGCCCGGAGTTACGTTCCGCAATGTACTCCTATCATAGGGGATTTCGGGGGTCGAGGGAAACACCGGAAGGCGGCGCCGGCGGCCGATCTTCATGTGGGGCACAGCGTATAATCGTGCCGGTCGACGCTTGAGTCCGGATCGAGTCCATGGAAGCCGAACGTGTTAACCAGATCGCCAATTTGCTGTCCGACCTTCAGCAGCGTGCGGCCGATCTGCGGAGGTATCTTTGACTTCGATACAAGGTCGACGCGCTTGGCTGCGGTCGTACGCGAGCTCGAGGATCCCAAGGTCTGGGAAGATCAAAAGCGGGCACAGGAGCTCGGCAAGGAAAAGAAGCAGCTCGACGGCGTCGTCGGCACGCTGACCGACCTGGACGGCCGCCTCAAGGACAGCAGCGAGCTGTTCGAGCTGGCTCGCGCCGAGGGAGACGATGCCACGCTCGACGCCGTCGCGACGGACGCGGCGACGCTGCAGCGCACGGTCGCCGATCTGGAGTTCCGGCGGATGTTTCACGATCCGATGGACCCCAATCCGTGCTTCATCGACATCCAGGCCGGCAGCGGCGGCACCGAGGCGCAGGACTGGGCGTCGATGCTGCTGCGCATGTACGTTCGCTATTGCGAGCGCAAGGGCTACCAGGTCGACGTACTGGAGGAGTCGGCAGGCGAAGTCGCCGGCATCAAGAGCGCCACCGTCAAGGTCACCGGCGACTATGCGTATGGCTATCTGCGCACGGAGACCGGCGTGCACCGCCTGGTGCGCAAGAGCCCGTTTGATTCCAACGCCCGCCGCCACACCTCCTTCGCCAGCGTCTTTGTTTATCCCGAGGTCGACGACACGATCGACGTCGACATCAATCCCGCCGATTTGCGCATCGACACTTTCCGAGCTTCAGGCGCAGGCGGCCAGCACATCAACAAAACCGACTCCGCGGTGCGCATCACCCACCTTCCGACCAACATCGTCGTGCAATGCCAGAGCGACCGGTCGCAGCACCGAAATCGCGCCGAGGCGATGGCCATGCTCAAGTCACGGCTCTATGATCTCGAGCTCCGCAAGCGTCAGACCGAGCAGCAAAAGCTGGAAGACGCCAAGACCGATATCGGATGGGGACATCAGATCCGCTCGTACGTGCTCGATCAGTCGCGCATCAAGGATCTGCGCACCAACGTCGAGATCGGCAACACGCAGGCGGT
>DASZZK010000332.1:0-1788 GCA_035544975.1 Casimicrobiaceae bacterium
GAACATCTCGCGCCCGTAGACGCCCTTGATCTCGAGCCCCTTGAAAATGATCTGGTTCCAGTCGATCGCCATGCGCGGTGGCGGAATGCCCAGCAATGCGACCTTGCCGCCGTGATTCATGTGCAGAAGCAGGCTCTCGAACGCTTGCGGCACACCGGACATTTCCATTCCGACGTCGAAGCCTTCGGTCATGCCCAGCTCGTCCATGACGTCGGGCAGCTTTTCGCGTTCGACATTGACCGCGCGAGTCGCGCCCATGCGTCGCGCGAGATCGAGCCGGTAGTCGTTGACGTCGGTGATCACGACATAGCGCGCGCCGACGTGGCGCGCGATCGCCGCGGCCATGATACCGATCGGACCGGCGCCGGTGATCAACACATCCTCGCCCACCAGATTGAACGACAGCGCCGTATGCGTTGCGTTGCCGAAGGGATCGAAGATCGACGCCAGATCGTCGGAGATATCGTCCGGAATCTTGAAGGCATTAAAGGCCGGGATCACCAGGTACTCGGCGAAGGCACCCTCGCGGTTGACCCCGACGCCAATCGTGTTCCGACACAGATGCCGCCGTCCGGCGCGGCAATTGCGGCAGAAGCCGCAGGTGATGTGACCTTCGCCGGAGACTCGATCGCCGATCTGGAATCCGCGAACTTCCTGTCCCATGTCGACAATCCGCCCGACGTATTCGTGGCCGACGTGCATCGGCACCGGAATCGTCTTTTGCGCCCACTCGTCCCACTTCCAGATGTGCGCGTCGGTGCCGCAGATGGCGGTCTTGCGCACGCGAATAAGGACGTCGTTGTGCCCGACCTCGGGCTTGTTCACCTGGACCAGCTTCAACCCCGGCTCCCGTGTCACTTTGGCAAGCGCCTTCATCGTCTCGTCCATGGCAATGGGTCCGTTAGCGAATGGCGCCGAGCGCCTTGCCAACCTTGGCAAACGCGGTAATTGCACGATCGATCTGTGCCGGCGTGTGCGCGGCGCTCATCTGGGTTCGCAGCCGCGCCTTGCCCTTGGGTACGACGGGGTACGAAAAGCCGATCACGTAAACACCTTCTTCAAGGAGCGCGTCCGCGGCGCGCGTCGCGAGCTCGGCATCACCGAGCATGACCGGAATGATGGGGTGGTGACCCGGAACCAGATCGAAGCCCAGCCTGGTCAGCGCTTCGCGAAAGTGCTCGCCGTTTCGATGCACGCGCTCTCTCATCATGCGACCTTCTTCGCTGCCCAGGAGCTCGAGCGTCTTGAGGGTGGCCGCGGCGATGCTCGGCGGAACGGCGTTGGAAAAAAGATAAGGACGCGAGCGCTGGCGCAGTAACTCGACGATTTCCTTGCGTCCCGCAGTATAGCCTCCCGCCGCACCGCCCAGCGCTTTGCCCAGCGTGCCGGTGATAATGTCCACTCGAGCTTCGACACCGCAATATTCGGGCGTGCCGCGGCCACCGTCTCCGACGAATCCCACTGCGTGCGAGTCGTCGACCATCACCAGCGCCCCGTAGCGGTCCGCGAGTGCGCAAATCGAGCGCAGATCGGCAATGATGCCATCCATGGAAAAAACCCCGTCGGTGGCGATCAACTTGAAACGCGCGCCCGCCGCGTCGGCCTCCTGCAGCTTGGCCTCGAGATCGCCCATGTCGTTGTTGCGGTAGCGAAAACGTTTCGCCTTGCAAAGCCGGATGCCGTCGACGATGCTCGCGTGGTTTAATTCATCGCTGATAACCGCGTCTTCCTCGCCCAGCAGCGTCTCGAAGAGCCCGCCGTTGGCGTCAAAGCAGCTCGAATAGAGAA
>DASZZK010000333.1:0-2852 GCA_035544975.1 Casimicrobiaceae bacterium
CCACGCCGGCAAGCAGGTTGAGCAGGATCTTCAATCCCGGCTTCCCCGGGCGGCTGCGGCCATGATGGCCGAGAAATGCGTCAGCGGAGGGGTGGGCTGCCCGGCGAGCTTCGCCGCGTCGTCCCAGAGCCGGAGCAGGACGGCGCGCTCCGCGCCCGGCCTGGCTATGAACTTAGCGGCGTCCGCCGCAGAAAAAGTGCCGCCCTGCAAGGCGAGACTGCGCTTGGAGTCGGCGGAAAGCGCGTCGTAGTACGCCGGTCTGGTCGCACACAGATAGCGTTTGGCGTCGACGTGCAGGTGAATCGGATCGAGCACCCGGTCATCGAACAGTCCGCGCAGGAAAGGCAGCGCGAAATACTGGTGCGCGTCGTCGATCCCGCGCGCCGTCGGCGCGTCGCCCTGGTCGTTGAGCAAGTGGCCAAGGTCGTGCAACAAAGCCGCGGTGATCAGCTCGGCGTCGGCGCCCGTAGCCTCCGCCAACGCGGCGCTCTGCAGCGCGTGTTCGAGCTGCGTCACCGGCTCGCCGCTGTACATCCTGCCGCCGTGGCGCTCGTACAGTGCGCAGATATCGGGGATCGTCAGCGCCATTGAACGATCATCGAAGTCAACATAGTCGAATGCTCGCCTACCATGGCAGCGAATAGGTCTTGAGGTTGGTAAAGCTTTTCATCGCTTCCTGCACGCCTTCCTTGTAACCGAGGCCCGAGTCCTTGATGCCGCCGAAAGGCGTGAGCTCCAAGCGGTATCCGGGAACCTCGCGCACGTTGACGCTGCCGACCTGGAGCTCGGTGACGAAGCGGGTGATCCAGTCGAGACGATTGGTGCACACGGCGGATGACAATCCGTAGTCAGTCGAATTGGCGATGCGTATCGCGTCGTCGATGGTCTTGAACCGAATCACCGGCGACACCGGGCCGAAGGTCTCGTATTTTACGAGCGCCATGTCGGGCTGCACGTGATCGAGCACTGTCGGCGAGTACAGCGCACCCTTGCGAACATTGCCGTGGAGGAGCTTCGCGCCGCGTCCGACCGCATCGGCGACCTTGTCTTGGAACGATTTCGCCGCCGCCTCGTCGATGACCGTGCCCATGTCGACGCCCGGGTCCATGGGGTCGCCGTATTGGATGGCCTTCGTTTTCTCCAGCAGCAGTTCGACAAAGCGGTCGGCGACCGGTTCCTGAACGATCATTCGCTTGATCGCCGTGCAGCGCTGGCCCGAGTTCTTGTACGATCCCGCGACGGCCAGCGTCGCCGCCTCCACCAGGTCGGCGTCTTCCATCACGATCAGCGGATCGTTTCCACCCAGCTCGAGTATCTGGCGCTTGTATACGGCCTTGCCGGCGATGTACTTGCCGACCGCGACGCTGCCCGTGAAAGTCACCAGGTCCACATCGGGATGAGTCAGCATTTCGTCGGCGATCTCTTTCGGGTCGCCGGTGATCACGGAGAACATTGCCGGAGGGAGCCCCGCCTCGTACAGGATATCGGCCAGAAGCAGCGCGGTCAGCGGCGTCTTCTCGGCCGGTTTCAGCACCATCCGGTTGTTGGTCACGATCGACGGCGCGACCTTGTGCGCGACCTGATTCAGCGGGTGATTGAACGGTGTGATCGCGGAAATCGCGCCCTGCAGCGGCTCGCGCAGCGTGTACACCTTGCGTTGCTTGCCGTGCGGCGTGAGATCGCAGGAGAAGACCTGGCCGTCGTCGACCAGCGCCGCGTTGCCGGCGAACACGAATACATCGCAGGCGCGACCGACCTCGTACATCGAGTCCTTCTTGCAGATGCCGCACTCGGCGGTGATCAGGTCCGAGATCTCCTGGCTGCGGTTGCGGATCAGCTCCGCGGCGCGATAGCAGATCCGGTAACGATCGTAGCGGGTCAGCTTCGACTTGAAGCTCTTGGCGAGGGAAAAAGCGCGCCGGACGTCGTCGATGCCGGCCTTGGGCACGGTGCCGACTAAGGCCCCGGTATACGGATTCAAGACCTCGATCACCCTCCCTCCGCCCACGGGCTTGCCGGCGATGCGCATTTTTTCGTGCAGCACGCGTCCGGCCCGGACGTGGCTGAGGTCGGCCATCATGTTCATGGCAGCGTTGGTTTCATTGGAGATGGTTGAGCGCCAAGTCGAAGGCGTCGAAGTTGCGCCATCGATGGTCCGACGGCAGCGAAGCGGCAGGACGATTGGCGATCAGGGGCACGCGCTGCTCGGAAACGCCGCCGTGGGAACGCAAGGGCACGTCGAGCCCGGAAAGGTCGTGCCTGGCGACGCTCGATCCCAGCACCGTCAGTCGCTCCGACACGATCACCAGGTCGCCTACCCGATCGGGCGGCAATTCAAACCTGGCGCACGCGTTCTCGCGCGAGAGCACCAGCTCGACGCCGGCGATCGCGGCAATGCGCTTCGCCGCGTCGACGATGCGGTCTTCGGGCAGGTAGACGGTCGCGAACGATCCGAGTGCACCGTGATGAACGACGTAAGGGTCGGTGATCGGGAGGATCACGCGTGCAAGGCCCTTGCCGAACCAGGTATCGAGCAGGTCCTGCAGGTAGACGATGTTCGGCCGGCCAAAGGCGTCCGTCTTGGCGTTCATGCCGTGGTCCGCGGTAATCACGATCGTCGCACCGTTGGCATCCAGCTGGGCGAGATAGCTATCCATCATGGCGTAGAAGTCGTTGGCGGGCGGCGTACCTGGAGCCGACTTGTGCTGCACGTAGTCGGTGGTCGACAGATACATGAGGTCAGGACGTTCGCGCGCCATGAGCTTCACTCCAGCGGCGAAGACGAACTCCGAAAGCGCTGCGCTGTACACCGATGGAACCGGCATTCCCACCAGCGACACGACGTCGTCGAT